>CAYGUZ010000218.1:0-4134 GCA_964353215.1 uncultured Flavobacteriaceae bacterium | reverse complement strand
ACAAGATAATGATATCGGAACTATTGTTGGCAGACGTTCGTTCGGAAAAGGCCTCGTACAACGTGAGATGGATTTAGGAGATGGTTCAGCAGTACGATTAACGGTTTCACGGTACTATACGCCAACGGGGCGTTCTATTCAAAAATCATATGATAAAGGTCATAAAGACTATTATCAGCGATTTATGGAACGCTATAATAGCGGCGAACTGGTTTCTGTAGATAGCATTAAAGTAGCGGATTCTTTAAAGTTTAAGACCCCAAAAGGTAAGATAGTGTATGGGGGTGGCGGTATTATTCCTGATGTATTTGTACCCATTGGTACTTTAGAAGAAGAACGAGTGGAAAGCTTGGACAACAGGGGCTATTTTTCCGATTTTGTTTTTCGCTTTCTAGAAAGAGATAGAACTAGGTTTGCGAACTACCCGAAAAATGAATTTATGAACGATTATAAAGTTGATGATATCATCTTTGAAAGGTTCGTAGATTATGCCTTAAGCCTTAATGTAAAGATGGATTTCTATGGCCAAGACGAGAAAATAAAGCGCTATTTAAAAGCAAATATCGCAGAACAAATGTACTCACCTAATCTAGCGGCAGAGATTAAAAGTTCTGAAGACAAAATGCTCCGTAAGATTTTAGAACTGAACAATGAAACGCTAGAAATACAAGAGGCAGATTTAATAGAGTCTCAGAATTAGCCTTTCTTCACTTTTTCTTCAATCTTTTTAGCGGTCATAAATATCAATAATAGTACAATGGCGCATAATGAGGCCACAATACCTATAGCCGCAATTAAACTATCTCCATCAAATAGATTATTAAAGTCTAGCAAGGTCACATTGTAGGCAATTAATCCTAAAGCAATAATAATTAAGATAAGGGTGAGGGTTTTGTTCATGGCGCTCTGGGTTAATTTAATAATGCATTAATGTTAGTGGCAAATAGTTTTACCGCTATTGCCAGTAAAATTACGCCAAAAACCTTTCTTATGATATTCAATCCGGTTGCACCAAGAATTTTCTCGATTTTAACCGAAGATTTTAACACGATATAAACGAAAATGACATTAATGACAATGGCTACGATGATATTTTCAACATAATATTCGGCGCGTAGTGAAAGTAATGAAGTCAGAGTACCTGCACCAGCAATAAGTGGAAATGCTATAGGTACGATCGAAGCACTTTCTGGCTCGTCATCTTTATAAAGACTTATACCTAAAATCATTTCAATGGCAAGAAAGAAAATAATAAAAGCACCGGCAACAGCAAATGAGTTTACATCAATTCCTATCAAGGAAAGAATACTTTCACCTACAAATAAAAATGCGACCATAAGACAAGCTGCTACTATAGAGGCCTTCTCTGATTGAATGTGCCCAATTTTCTTACGGAGCCCTATTATAATAGGAATACTACCTAAAATATCAATTACCGCAAAAAGAATCATCGTAGCGGTAACAATCTCTTTGAAATTAAAGTTCATTTTGTGCTTTACTTAAAAATTCGTGCAAATTTACGTTTAAATGCAAGTATTTAGATTATACGAATGTGTATAAAATGAAAGTTTTAAATTTACCTTCTTTAAAAAGAATCCTTTTCCGTTTTATAACATGTTCCAGATAGCTAAAACTTTAATTTCCGAAGAAATCATAGAAAACGATTTTGTCTGTAATTTAAATGCCTGTAAAGGGGCATGTTGCGTTGATGGTGCGTCTGGAGCTCCACTAGATGACGATGAAACGATTATTTTAGATGATATTATTGATGCCGTAAAGCCGTTTCTTAGATTAGAGGGCATAAAGGCGATAGAAGAACAAGGAACTTTTGTAAAGGGCGATGACGGTGAATGGGAGACTCCTTTGGTGAACAACAATGAATGTGCTTATGTTACCTTTTCTGAAGAAGGCATCACTAAATGCGGCCTAGAGGAGGCATACAATAGCGGAGCTACCAAGTGGAAAAAGCCTATTTCTTGCCACATGTATCCCGTTCGAGTACGCAAATATTCTGAATTTACTGCGGTAAATTATCACAAATGGGAAATTTGTGATGCCGCTTGCAGTCTGGGTAAAGAGCTGAAAATGCCTATATATAAGTTTGTTAAAGAGGCGCTTATTCGAAAATATGGTCAAGCTTGGAATAAAGAGCTTACAGAACTGGCCGAAGAACACGCTAAATCGTAGGGATTTTAAGTGTGATTTTTGTTCCGGCCGCCGCTCCAGTTCCGTCTTTTAAATCTTCGATGGCTACTTCAAAATCGTTTTCATAGTCTTTAGAAAAATTGGCCAAGCGCTCCGTGGTAATATCAATACCTACAGATTTTCGTTTTAGCACCCGATTTTCCTTGATTTTTTCAGAGGCGTTTCTTCCTACCCCATTATCTATAACGTCAATGGCAATATGATACTTGTCATAATTGTATACGTTGAGCCAGATTCTTTTTTCACCTTCTTTTGATGATAAACCGTGCCAAATTGCATTTTCAAGAAAAGGTTGCAATACAAGAGATGGTATTTTTACTTGTTGCGAATCAATTTCTTTGGCAATATCGATTTCGAATTTTATCTCTTCCGAAAATCTAATATTCTCAATATTCAGATAAAGCTCTGCGGTTTCTATTTCTTCAGCTAATGAAATTTCCTTTAACGAAGAACCTTCTAAAATCCGCCGCACCAGTTTAGAGAATTTATTGAGGTAGTGAACAGCGTTCTTCTTGTCATTGTTAATGATGTAGAGCTTAATGGAATTTAAGGAATTGAACAAAAAATGCGGATTCATTTGGCTACGCAACATGTTCTGCTCGAGACTTAACACTTTTTTCTCATTATCGGAATGGTACTTTCGGTACATGATAAAAAGCATAGTGCCTATTAGACCAAGGGTCAAAGCAGCAACAAGAATCGTAGTTTGATTTTTTCGAAGTCTAATTTTAGACAACTCATTTTCTTGAGCAAGTGATGCGATCTCACTGTTCTTTTTCTCATTGTCGTATTGTAGGGTAATCTCACTGATATAATTAAGATTACGTTGATTTACGATCGTATTTTCAAAACTTTCGGCTTCTTTTTGATATTTTAAAGCTTCTTTATAGTTGCCGGTTTTTTCGGCTAGACTGGCTAAAAATCTTTTTGCAGTGATAACAAGTGCCGGCATATTACTTTCTTCTGCCAGTTGAAGACCATAACCGATATTTTCCTTTGCTTTTTTATATGCTCCAATCGAAGTTTGGGCGTGTCCGGTATTAATAAAAACAGATGCGCTTATGAAGTTGTCCCCAATCTTAAGGGCTTGTTTTTGTAAAGGCTCAAAAATTACCAAAGCTGCGTTGGGCATGCCTTGTTTTGTGTAAATACGGGCGATACTATTTTTACAAATGACCCGTCCATAGTCAGAATTTATATCTTCATTATAGGCCAAAGATTTTCTGTAGTATTGGAGTGCTTCTTCTAGTTCTCCTTTTTGCTCGTAGCAGTCCCCAATATTTTGATTATTTATGGCAAGACCTAATTTATTGTTTAATTCTCTTTCTAGTTCAAGAGCTCTTTTAAATTGGGAAATTGCTAAATCGTATTGGCCTAGTGTTTGGTATAGATTGCCAATACTATTTAAAGCAACATTTATACTCCTCTTCACATGGCTTGATTTATTAGGCACGGCTTCTGCAATCTCCAAGGCTTGTTGATTATAGCCTAATGCTGTTTGTATGGCATCTTTTCTTCGATAGGCTACGCCGAGCATGTTTAAACTTAAGATCTTAAAATCGGTACTTTCTATTTCTTCTGCTATTGCTAGCCCTTTTTCATGTAGTATGATGGCTTTTTCGAGTTGAGACAAGTTTCTAAAGGCGGTTCCTAGTTGGTTAAGGGCATAGGTTTGACCTTCAAGATAGTTTTTTGATTTAGCCTCTTCTAAAAAGTAAGTAAGCAGGGTGGTATCTCTTTTTGAACGCTTTAATGCGGTATCTAGTTCTTCATATGATTTAGGTGCATCTTTAATTAAATCGCGAACTTTTTCCTTAAAATCTTCGGGGATGCCCTGTGCTTTTAGGGTTGGGCAAAAAAGCAATAGAAAAGCAATCAACAATGTGATGCAAGAATGACGGTAACTTTTTATAAAGTGGGGTAGTTGAT
>CAYGUZ010000217.1:0-4142 GCA_964353215.1 uncultured Flavobacteriaceae bacterium | reverse complement strand
GGGTCATACATTCTAAAACTTTCAGGAAAACCTTTTAAATCCAGTAGTTTAAAAAAGCTAAACACAATGTAAAAAAGACCCATAAAGTCTAGCATGGCTTCATTGGTGTCCCAATCCTTATAATTCAACAAAAAAGAAGCAGCGAAGAGATATACAAAAATCAAAATCAAGGGCCTTAATTGTTGAAGTTTAGTTTTTTTCTCACTTACTTCTTCGCTCAAGCTAGCGTGGGAATCTGCAAAAGACTCCTGTTTTTCTTGAATACTATACTTCTTAGGCAGCGCACTTTTGAATACCGAAATAGAAATAGGTACAGCCATTTCTATTTTGGCTTCACCTTTTTGCAAATCAACTTCAACTGCCTCTACCCCATTTATACTTGAGAGCCTTTCCTTGACTGAAGCTACACAGCCTTGACATGTCATTCCCTCAACTTTAAAAGAATTTCTCATGACTCCTTACCAACAGGGTTCAGGGTGTATGATGATAATTTTCCATTTCTATAATTAATAATGTACAAAGTACTGTTCATAATAATCATATCCGTTGGCTTTTCAATCTCATCTTTTAATGTTTGTTTTAGATTGCCATCTTTATCAAAAATTAACACACGGTCGTTTTCAAAATCTGTTATAAACACCTCATTATCTGAAACATAAATTCCCGTAGCAGCGTTCATTTTTTGATCGTCACCCATCATTTTCACAAAACTGCCTTGCTTATCAAAAACCTGAATACGATTATTATAAGCATCCGCTACCCAAATTAGATTATCGGTAATTTGTACATCGGTAGGATAATAGAATTCTCCTTGTTTCTTGCCTTCTTCTCCGAAAGAAATCCAATTTTTACCATTGTTATAAAGAATACGATTATTGTAAAAATCGGCAATCGCTTTTTCTCCCCTAAAAACGCCTACACCAGCAGGAGCATCCAGACTATCCTTTAAAAAAAGCTCTTCCATTGTGCCATTTTTATAAACGGCAACATTATCCCTACCATACTGGGGGATAAAGAGCGACGACCCATCAGTAGCTATGTGCATGGGCCTATCCAAAGAATCTATCGCTTTTATGATTTCGCCTTTGCTATCTATTTGAACTAAACGGTTATGGTCGCCATCTGATAACCATAAGTTTCCGTCCATTTCAGCTATTCCAATAGGGTTCACACCCTCTAATTGAACAATATTTAACAGTTCCCATTCTTTTGGCACTTCTTGTTTTTGCTTGCAAGAGCTGAACAGAATAGTTGCCACAACTAGTATATATAAGTATTTCATAACCCTATTTCGTTAAACGTTCGTAATGGCAACAAGCAGGCAACTCATCGTAAGTTCCGTTTTGCGCTTTGTGATTTTTAGTGTCGTGACCAGCATTGGCAACCGCCATTTCAATTTCAGACAAACTTGTACTACCTGAATCAAAAGAGACCTTCATCATCTTGGTATCTTTATTCCAAAAAACTTCTGAAACACCGTTCACACTACTCGCCGCTTTAGAAATACGTGCTTCACACATACCGCAATTACCAGCAACCATCACATTTTTTGTAATAGTCCCTTTTGTATTTTCAGACAAAGTAGCACCCATAGATTCCTCAACCTTACCGTTTGCGCGCTCTATTTTGGAAGTTACCGGAGTATAGCCTGCTTTTTCAACTTGTTTTTCTACAGCTTCCATGGTCAAAGCCTTTTCTGCTGGGTAGTTAAAACTAAAATCCCCAGTTTCAATATCAATCTTTACGTTTTTAATTCCTTTAAATTCCTTAAATTTTTTCTCTAATCCGTATGCACAGAAAGGACAGCCCAAGCCGTCTACCTGTACCATAAATTTATCCATCGCTTTTTGTGCATTTGCACCAAACATTGTCATCATACCGACAACCAATGTCATTATTATAGTTTTTTTCATTGTTGTATTTTTTATTTTATTAAAATGTAAATCGGGTACCTAAAAAGATACTTTGCCTTAATCTTCGTCCTGCATCAACATCGTTGACCAAGGGTACTTGCACAGCCAAATCGAACGTGATATTCTTCAATGCCAACTGTACACCTTGTGCATATAGCAATTGGTACCAATCACGTTCTACCAACCATGAATTGGTATACTCAAAATATAAGTTTAACTGCTTATTTGGGTATTGCGGTTTTAGAAGCGGAAGACCAAAACCCAGTTTGTACCTAAACTCGTCAAGAGTTCCATTGGGCATCCAATTATAGCCTACTTCGTTCGAAATACCATACTTTAGGGTTTCATAACCTGCTACAATACCATAATACCCAGAATACTTACCGGTACTTAGCTCCATTACATCGAGTTCTTCGCCGGTAGGTAAACTTTGTAATGTTTTTGCTACTACCCTAAAAGTCTTTCCAGTAGCATCTTTTCTAAAGAACTGATATTTTCCTAAAATTTTGATATCGGCCAAAGAGCTTCCAGAAGCACCATTTTCAATATCATAATTTATATATGGCAAATGTACCGCTACCAGAGAATTTGATGTTGGTAAATAGTGCAACATAACTGGAACATAAACAAAGGTTCCGCGTTCAGTTGTTCTAATTTCCGTTAAGGTTTTGGCAGTAAAACTTCCACCGCCCAGCATAATTGGCTTATCTGCTGTAATGGGTGGGCCTTGAGCTGCTGCTATACTTGAGAACAATAGCACCAAGGTTAAAATTACATATGTGTTTTTCATTATTTCTTAATTTGATTTTTTATTCTTAAACCATTGAAACCATCCGAAAATGGATAATATCAGATTTCCAAGGTATTGGAAATACATTATTCAAGAATAAATCAAATTAGAAACACTTCATCAAGTAGTTGAATATCCTTGATGAGTATAGGAGGTGGATAGTATTCGTAAGAAAACTTTTCGCTTTCAATCTTTTTATTGAGATAAGGTAAGGATAAAGTATATGCAACTAAAAAAAGTTGTTGCTCAAATTCAAAATCATTAAAACTCAGTTTTAAATCATTCTGACCCTCAACAACGAAAGTTTCATCATCACAACAATGGTTCTCAACACCCTCTTCTTCCAGAACGGCAATGGCAGCCTCCATACCACAATCCTCAGCTTTTGCGAAGAGCGCAACATCCATGACCCTGCCCATGCACAAATGCTTGTCTACAGTCCAAGAGACGGTCGATAGCAATAGCATAAGTGCCATTATACTGGATAATATTTTTTGTAACCTTAGTTTCACGCTGTAAAGATATAAAATATAAAAATGCCCAACTTACAATATAGCAATATGTTAACGAATATTTAGGTTACTAATTATTGTTAGTTAGTGTTTAAAAATCGACTTTTGACATTAGAAATCAAATTTCATTCCATGTTTGAGAAATTACAGAAAGAAGTGGTCACCTTACTTAAATCGGAAGGGGGCAAAGACTCAAAATTATTGGCGATTTGCAAATTATTGAAGTCCTCGGTTCCGTACTATGACTGGGTAGGTTTTTATTTTAAAAACGGTGATAAACGTGAACTAAAACTAGGCCCATACGCAGGTGCACCAACGGATCATACCATCATCCCGTTTGGAAAAGGTATTTGTGGACAGGTTGCCGAAAGCAATGAGAACTTTGTCGTGCCCGATGTACAAGCTCAAGACAATTACATTGCCTGTAGTATAACCGTGAAATCAGAGATTGTAGTACCACTTTTTAAAGATGGAGAAAATATTTGTCAAATTGATATCGATTCTAACACACCCGACCCATTCACTTCAGAAGATGAGCGCTTTTTAGAATTTGTAAATAGGGAAGTAGCCAAAATTCTTTAAAACTTATAGGTTTTTGTTGATAACCCGATGAATTTGTTGGCCTTAAAAAAAGTATTTTTGAGGCTTAATTTTTTGCATCAAAATACACATGAGCACTACCAAAAAAGCTACTTCGGCACTGATTTCGGTCTTTCATAAAGACGGCTTAGAGCCTATTGTAAAAAAATTCGATGAATTAGGTATTACCATTTACTCTACTGGCGGAACCGAAAAATTCATAAAAGATTTAGGAATAAATGTAGTTCCGGTCGAAGATGTCACGAGCTATCCTTCAATTTTAGGGGGGCGCGTAAAAACATTGCACCCAAAAGTTTTTGGAGGTATTTTAAATAGGCAAGATCACGA
>CAYGUZ010000216.1:0-4147 GCA_964353215.1 uncultured Flavobacteriaceae bacterium | reverse complement strand
ATTTGAAATTCCTCAAAAAAATTAAAAAGATGAAAAAAGCAGTACTTTTATTATTTGTAGGTCTTATGGCCTTAAGCGTAAAAGCACAGGACAAGACCGCAAAGATTGAATTTAAAGCCGAGACCATTGATTATGGTAAGGTACAACGTGGCGGAGATGGTGTTAGAACTTTTGAATTTACAAATACGGGAGATGCGCCTTTAGTAATTAGTAATGTAAAATCAAGCTGTGGATGCACCATTCCTAAAAAGCCAGAAGCTCCAATTGCTCCAGGTGAGACCGGAAAAATTGAAGTAAAGTATGATACAAAAAGACCTGTAGGTCCTTTTAGAAAGGCTATTACCGTAACATCAAATGCGGATACACCGACTAAAGTCATTAAAATTAAAGGTGAACTAGTGGAAGGTGCAAAGTAAGTAGTTGAAAAATATAGATTAAAAGCCTTGACGATTGTCAGGGCTTTTTTGTTTTAAAAATATCCTTGACCACAAAAGAAAAAAGCAAATCCCTATTATAACGCTCTATGAGTAGGCGCACTTTTTTTCCCTCTTTCTGATTGATCATCGATAAAATTTCCTGCAACTTGTACTGGTGTACCCTTTTTCCGTTGACCGCTAGTATTATATCTCCCTCTTTAAGGCCGGCCTCTTCGGCAGGGCTACCAGCTCTAATACCAGAAACTATTATTTCAGGTACCAAACTTAACCTCGTTCTATCACCCATCAAAATTTGTACGTTACCAAAAGTATCTTTTTCATTACCAGATTTCACGACGCCTTGAGCGTTGGTAATACGCTCAGAAATGTAACGCAGTCCATTATGCTGCAGTGCTATGCCTGCTAAATTGTATTGAAAAGGTGTTTTGAAGTTGGCATTTTTCTTTAGGTACATACGTTTATTACTATAGTCAAAAACCATATTAAAACGCTTTAGAACCTCACCTCCCAGACTACCGTTTCGGTTACCGAGATTTTTAATAGCGCTAAAAGATTCTCTAAAAGGAAAAGCGGCTTTAGCATCCTTGAGCAGAAAATCGCCGACGCGAACCCCTTTTAGCTTGGTTCGCTTTCCAAATATGTCTCCACTCAAGCCTTTTCCCAAAAAGTCATCATAATTCTTCTCAGGAATTTTAACTCCTTTTTCAGGGTCATGGAACAACCATAAGGCATCGCTACTACCTGTATCCACCAATAATTTTACAGGAACATCAGAATCGTCTTCTAAAATAATAGCACCTGTTAAATAGGCCTTTTTATTATAAATAACTAAAGGCAATTCTTGGTGTTTGGTCAATTTCTCTTTCTTGTATGAATCTGGATTATAAAGTTTTATATAACCCTTGGTATAGTTAACGTCAACTATAAAATTTTCAAAAACATCATAACCAATTATACCGTGCACTGGAATTCCCAGTGAAGTGGAGAAGTTCAAATCTTTATCTAAAACAACAAACAACGATTGTTTAAAATTTGCGGCATTGCCTAGTTTTACTATATTATTTCTAGATTTTAAGGCTTCCATTGGCTCCCCTTCGCCCAAACCTCGCAAGGTTATTTTTGAAACATCGTTAATCTGAATCGAATCTTGATTCGTAATATTGAATACTATAGGGCTACTAACCCCTGAATCCAATATAAAAGAAAGCTTAGCCCCGTTCACCTCAACAGGAACAATCATTAGATTATTAACGAGCTCAAAATTTATTTTCTCGAACTTTTTACCTGGCGGAATCTGAAATCTTTGGGCATACAAAATACCCCCAAAACATAGAAGAAAACATATTATGTAGCTAACTCTTAACATGAAAGAAGCGGTATTTAATTAATCGACTCTTTTAAAAATAGCAAATAAATAGCTTGGTTACATTTAATTTAACGTTAGTCAATCTGATAAATAAAACACCGTTAAATTGTTTTGTTTAAGTGGTTTATCGATTTTTGTGAAAAATTAAGCGCGAAATGCCAAAAATTTCTTTAAAAGGGAGCAAGATGCCTTCCTCGCCTATTCGAAAACTAGTTCCTTATGCTGAAGCAGCCAAAAAACGCGGCACTAAGGTCATTCATTTAAATATTGGCCAACCGGATATTAAAACGCCAAAAATGGCTTTAGATGCGGTCAAAAACAGTGACATTCAAGTTTTGGCCTATAGCAGAACCGAAGGTTCAGAAGAGTATCGTGGTAAAATTGCGAAGTACTATGCCAAACATCATCTAAAAGTTGAGGCCGAAGAAATTATTGTAACCACCGGAGGTTCTGAAGCCCTGTCATTTGCAATGGGAAGTATTCTAGACGAGGGCGACGAAGTCATTATTCCAGAGCCCTTTTACGCCAACTATAATGGCTTTGCGACGGCAAATGGTGTAAACGTCGTACCGATTGTATCTAAACTTGAGGATAATTTTTCATTACCGCCAATATCCGAGTTCGAAAAATTGATTTCACCAAAAACGAAAGCCATTCTTATTTGTAATCCAGGTAACCCCACGGGTTATTTATATAACAAAGAGGAAATTGAGCAACTGGCCGAATTGGTGAAAAAACATAATCTTTTTCTAATTGCAGATGAGGTATATCGTGAATTTACATATGATGGCAAACAGCATCATTCGCTTTTAGGCATTTCTGGTTTAGAAGATTATGCAATCGTTATCGATTCGGTTTCTAAGCGTTACAGCATGTGTGGTGCAAGAATCGGATGTTTGGTATCCAAAAACAAAGAAGTGATACAAACAGCCTTGAAATTTGCACAGGCAAGGCTATCTCCTCCAACTTTGGCACAAATAGCCAGTGAAGCAGCTTTAGATACGCCTCAAAGCTATTTTGATGATGTTATCGAAGAATATGTCTCTAGAAGAGATTTATTGATATCGGAATTACAAAAAGTTCGGGGGGTCAAAGTTGCCCAACCTAGTGGTGCTTTTTACTGTGTCGTAGAATTACCGGTAAAAGACTCTGATGATTTTGCACAATGGCTACTTGAAAAACTCAATGTGGACAATGAGACCGTTATGGTCGCGCCAGCTGCCGGCTTTTATGCTTCCGAAGGTTTAGGAAACAATCAAATACGTATAGCCTATGTGCTAGAGAAAGAACAGCTAAAAAAAGCAGTTCACATTCTTTCTGAGGGACTAAAACAATATCACAATTCGTGAACATTCAAGAAAACATCTCTTTAAAATCTTACAATACATTTGGTATTGAAGTAAAAGCTAAGTTTTTTTTGGAGGTGAAAAGCTTATTACAGCTGCAAAAAGCATTACAACTATCTGCCTACCCCAAGAAATTTATAATTAGTGGAGGTAGTAATATGTTGCTTACCAAAGATATTGATGCTTTAGTATTGCATATCAATCTCAAAGGAATCTCGGTTTTTGAAGAAGAGGAAGAAGCTGTTGTCATTAAAGTTATGGCGGGTGAAAACTGGCACGAGCTTGTGCTCTGGTCTTTGAGACAAGACTATGGAGGCTTAGAGAATCTTTCCTTAATTCCTGGAAATACCGGTACGGCACCAATACAAAATATAGGTGCTTACGGAACCGAGCTCAAAGACATCTTTGTCAGCTGTGAGGCTATGGATATCCGCACTCAAGAACTAAAGGAATTCAAGAAGGAAGATTGTAAGTTTGGTTATCGAGAATCAATTTTTAAAAAAGAGGTAAAAGGGCAATTCATCATTACCTCGGTCAAACTAAAACTTACGAAAAGCAACCATAAGTTAAACACCCTTTATGGGGCTATCGAAGATGAATTAAGTAAACATAATATTATTCACCCTACTATAAAAGATGTATCAAATGCTGTGGTGGCCATTCGAAAAAGTAAGTTGCCAGACCCTCAAGAGATAGGCAATAGTGGCAGTTTCTTCAAAAACCCCATAGTTTCAAAAAAGACTTTTGAAGCTTTCAGTAAAAAAAATCCAGATGCTCCGTTTTATCGGGTAGATAATAAAAGTTTTAAAATACCTGCCGGTTGGCTTATTGAACAATGTGGTTTTAAAGGAAAACGTTTTGGAGATGCCGGAGTGCACGAAAAACAAGCTTTAGTACTCGTAAATCATGGCAATGCCACTGGAGAAGAAATCTTGGACCTGGCGTACGAAATTAAAAAGGCAGTTTTAGATAAGTTCAACATCAGTATTGTTCCAGAA
>CAYGUZ010000215.1:0-4196 GCA_964353215.1 uncultured Flavobacteriaceae bacterium | reverse complement strand
ATACCTTTTAGCGGTAATCCATTTCGGACCAATAACTTTCCATTAGGATTTAGCTTTTGCGCAAAATCATTAAAAGACTTTTTTATTTCTTCGTCTGAACCATAAATATCCAAATGGTCCGCATCCATAGAGGTAATACAAGCTACATCTGGCGAAAGTTGTAGAAAAGAGCGGTCATACTCATCGGCCTCAACCACGGAATACGCTGTTCCTTCTAAAACAAAATTGCTGTTGAAATCTTCAGAAATACCACCTAAAAATGCAATCAAAGGTGTTTGCGTTTCCTTCAACAAATGTGCCAGTATACTAGATGTGGTTGTTTTGCCATGTGTGCCGGCTACCGCAAAACAAAATGTATCCTTGGTTATGATACCTAAAACTTCTGAACGCTTTTTTACCTGAAACCCCCTGTTCATAAAAAAACATAGTTCTTTATGGCTATTTGGAACAGCAGGAGTGTAAACAACTAGAGTGTTTTCGATAGACTTAAAATCTTGCGGAATCAAATCAACACTGTCATCAAAATGTATATCAATGCCTAGGCCAATTAAATCATCGACCAGTGGCGTTTTGGTTTTATCATAACCGGCTACATTCTTATCAATAAACTTGAAATAACGTGCTAAAGCAGACATTCCTATGCCTCCAATACCTATAAAATATACGTTATGTATGTCTTTCAAATTCATAGCCCCCTCTGAATCTCCCCCGAGAGGGGAGACTTTTTATTAATTATTTTTTCAATTTCATCCACGATATCCGAAGTTGCTTTTGGCAAGGCCAGCTTTTTAATATTGGTCGCTAAATTCCCTTGCTTTGCTGCCGAAGAAATTAGCTCGTTAAAGACCCGCTCAAAGTCAGTCTCTAAATCTTTTTCTTTTAATAAAATTGCTGCATCTTCATTGGCCAATGCCTGAGCATTTTTTGCCTGATGGTCTTCCGCAACATTTGGCGAAGGAATAAAAATGGTTGGTTTGCCTACTAAACATAACTCAGAGACCGAACCAGCGCCTGCCCTAGAAATGATGATATCCGCCGTGGTATACGCAAAATCCATTTTATTTAAAAAGGCTTTTACTTTTACATTTTCAGAATCGTATTTTTTATATTCCTCATAATAGAGTTTACCGCATTGCCACAATACTTGAATTCCCAATTCTTTGAAAAAATCGAGCTCTTTTTCTATTAATTGGTTGATACGCCTTGCACCCAAACTACCACCTAAAACCAATAGGATTGGTCGACTAGCTTGGAGCCCAAAAAAGGCAGATGCTTCGTCCTTACCAACTTTAATGTCTATCAAATCAGAACGTACTGGGTTTCCTGTTTTTGCAACTACGGTTCCCTTCGGGAAAAAGCGTTCCATGTTATCATAAGCAACGCAAATAACTTTGGCGTTTTTGGCCAAAACTTTATTGGTCATTCCCGCAAACGAATTTTGCTCCTGTAAAACGCAAGGCACATTGGCACTTGCAGCCATTTTTAATAATGGGCCACTAGCAAATCCCCCAGTGCCTATTGCAACATGAGGTTGAAACTGTTTTACTATTTTACGTGCTCTCAACAAACTACTTATCAATTTTAAAGGAAACAGTACGTTTTTTACCGTTAGCCTTCTTTGTATTCCGCTTATCCAAAGTCCTTCAATCTTATACCCAGCTTGAGGGACCTTTTCCATCTCCATTTTATCTTTTGCCCCAACAAACAAAAATTCAGCATTGGGATATCTTTGCTTTAATTCATTTGCTATCGCAATGGCAGGATAAATATGTCCGCCTGTTCCACCTCCAGAAAGTATGAACCTATAATTGCCCACTTAAAACTTCTAAAGGATTTGTATCATCAATTTCAGAGGACATAATTTCCTCTTGCTTTTTATCACTTGCACTTAACACAATACCTATTGCCAAACAGGTCATCCAAATGGATGTGCCTCCCATACTAATTAATGGCAAGGGTTGGCCCGTAGTAGGAAATAGTTGTACTACCACCGCCATGTTTATAAAGGCCTGAAATACTATAGGCAAACCAACGCCTATGACCAATAGTTTTGCAAAAACCGTTTTTGCCGAATTCGCGACCACCACAATTCTAAAGAGCAAGAGCAAATAAAAAAACAACAATCCCAATCCGCCAATCAATCCATATTCTTCTATAATTATGGCAAATATGAAATCTGACTCGCTTTGTGATAGACTATTCTTCATCACACTTTTACCCGCACCCTTTCCGAAGAGTCCGCCTTGGGCCACGGCCATTTTTGCATCATTAGCTTGTCGGGTCGCATCGGCACTCGCATCTTCCGGATGCATAAACGTCTCTATTCTTGTTTTCCAAGTACCGGCCCGATCGGGCAAAGATTCGGTCGCATTGAACAATACGAATAGAAACATACTGGCCATTACGATACCCGTACCTGTAATTACAAAAAGATATTTTAGAGGATACCCGCCTAAAAAGCACATCAACAGCGCCAAAAAACCAACAATAGCCGCGGTCGAAAAATTGGCAGGAAGTATTAAGCCTACTACTAAACAAACGGGCAACCATAAGGGTAGGATGCTTTCTGTAAATGTGATTTCAGTTTCACGTATTTTACTAAGGTATCTGGCAATCCAAATCATTAATACTACCGTAGCCAAAGTCGAAGTTTGAAATTTGACCCCCACAAAAGGTATAGGTATCCATCGATTGGCACTAACCCCACCAATATTGGTCTCTACGGTTAAAGTATAGCCTAAAAGCACCAAGATTATTGGCATTGCAATCAATACCAACCCCTTAAAATAATGCGTAGGTATACGATGTACCGCATATACGATCATGAAACCTAAGAAAAGTAATACACCATGTTTTATTAAATGGCTTATAGTAGTCCCACTATCTTTTACATAGACCAAATTGGTACTGGCACTATAAACCGGCAAGAATGAAAACAAAGCCAAAAGAGCAACAATTGCCCAAATCGCTTTATCTCCCCTTAAGTTTTTCAAAAGTACCAACATTACTCCTTATAATTTTTTAATTGCCGCTTTAAACTGATTGCCTCTATCCTCATAATTTTCAAAAAGGTCAAAACTTGCGCAAGCAGGTGATAACAGCACAGTGTCTCCGCGCTCTGAAATTTTATATGCTACTTTAATAGCCTCTTCCATTGAAAAAGTTTCTACCAATGGCTCAACGACATTACCAAAGGCCTCAATCAATTTTGAATTATCTACCCCCAGACAAATAATTGCCTTAACTTTCTCTCGAACCATGGGCATCAACTCGCTATAATCGTTTCCTTTATCCACACCACCAACAATCCAAACAATAGGTTTTTTAATACCCTCTAAGGCGTAATATGTTGCATTAATGTTGGTTGCCTTTGAATCGTTCACGTATTCAACATGGTTGATTTTCAGTACCTTTTCCAAACGGTGTGGCGCTCCTTGAAAGTTTTGTATGCTTTTAAGAATCGTCTCTTTACGAACATTCACCAAAAGTGAAGCAAGACTCGCCGCCATAGCGTTCTTTACATTGTGCTGCCCTTCTAAGGCTAAAAAATCTGTGCTCATTTTCAAAGTATTATGTTCTATGTTTATTCTAATTATATTTTTATCTAACCAAGCCCCATACGCCTGTTCTCTTTTGAGCGAAAAAGGGACCAATTTCGATTGAACAGGATGTTCTTTTAACCGATCAACTATGACTTTATCATCTGCATCATAAATCAGGTAATCTGTTTCATCTTGATTCATTGCAATACGAAATTTGGAAGCGATATAATTTTCAAATTGATATTCATACCGATCCAAATGATCCGGTGTAATGTTGGTTATGATCGCAACTTTAGGCTTAAAATCCAATACCCCATCTAGCTGAAAGCTGCTTATTTCCAACACGTAGTGGCTAAAATCATTTTCGGCGACCATTTTAGCATAACTATCACCAATATTACCGGCCATACCAACATGTAAACCACCTTCTTTCAAAAGGTGATTAGCCAGCATTGTCGTAGTTGTCTTGCCATTACTCCCAGTAATTCCGATAATTGTTGCATCGGTATATTTTGATGCAAACTCGATTTCAGAAATAACGGGGATACCATTATTTACCAAGCGTTTCACCAAAGGAACCTTATCGGGTATACCAGGGCTTTTCATTACCACATCGGCCTTTAAAACTTCAGCTTCCGTATGCTGATTTTCTTC
>CAYGUZ010000214.1:0-4225 GCA_964353215.1 uncultured Flavobacteriaceae bacterium | reverse complement strand
AATCAACCTTACTTCGTATCGACTTTGAAGAAGTAAAAGATGAAGCTGCTGCTGATCGAATTTTAGGTTCTGAATTGTATTTGCCACTTACAATGCTTCCTCCACTAAGTGGTAATAAATTTTATTTTCATGAAGTTATCGGATTTACTTTAATTGACGAAGTTCATGGCGATATTGGGGTAATACAATCTATTAACGATTCTGCATCACAGGTGCTTTTTGAAGCTAAAAAGGGGGATAAACAATTGCTGATTCCGGTAACGGACGATATCATTACCAATGTGGATAGAGCATCCAAAAGAATCTATGTTACTACACCGGAAGGGTTGGTGGATTTGTATCTTGGGTAATAATTAAGTTCAAATTCAAGCTTCAAATTCAAACTCAAGATTTTTAAGTTTATTGGTCGCACTGAGCTTGTCGAAGTGTGCTAATAATCATAAAGTGATTTTGTAATTTCTAAATTGATGTCAAAACCCTTTAAATTCAAAGAATTTACCATTAACCAAGACCGCTGTGCAATGAAAATTGGCACGGACGGGGTTTTGTTGGGTGCTTGGGTATGTTTAAAGAACAATTCTTATTCAATTTTGGATATTGGGGCAGGAACGGGTCTAATTGCATTACAAACGGCGCAACGGTGCTACGCAGAAATCATAGACGCTATAGAGCTCGATAATGATGCTTACGAACAGTGCGTTGAAAATTTTGAAGCTTCACCATGGGCAGACAGACTTTTCTGTTATCATGCAAGTCTACAAGAATTTGTCGATGAGATGGATGATGAAGTGTATGATATAATAATCTCCAATCCACCATTTTATGTAGAAAACGTATCTAGCGGACACGAATCGAGAGATAGGGCGAGACAGCATCTTAACCTTCCCTTTACAGAACTTCTTAAAGGTGTAGAAAGACTACTTTCTTCAAAGGGTAGCTTTGCAACTATAGTTCCGTTTAAAGAAGAGGAGGGCTTTGTTCAGCTTGCCAAAGAAAAAGGCTTGTATGTAAATAGAATAACACGGGTAAAAGGTACTCCGACCGCTAATTTTAAAAGAAGCTTATTGCAATTCTCATTTGAAGAAAATGAAATTCATGAAGATGAGCTTGTTGTTGAAATAAGCAGACATGAATATACATCGGAGTATCGAAAATTGACGGAGTCTTTCTATTTAAAAATGTAACAATCACAACACGAAATGTTACGTATCATTAGTACCTTTGGTAAAATCTTTTTGCATGAAACCAGATTTATTTGAAGCTCCTGATTATTACAATCTAGACGATTTACTTTCTGAAGAACACAAATTGGTTCGTGACGCCGCCCGCCAGTGGGTAAAGCGTGATATCTCCCCAATTATTGAAGACTATGCCCAAAAGGCAGAATTTCCAAAACAAATTATTGGAGGTTTGGCAGAAATCGGTGCTTTCGGGCCTTATATTCCAGAAGAATATGGTGGGGCAGGTCTTGACCAAATCAGTTATGGCTTAATAATGCAAGAAATCGAACGCGGCGATAGTGGCGTTCGTTCTACAGCTTCGGTACAGTCTTCGTTGGTAATGTATCCTATTTTTACGTATGGTACAGAAGAGCAACGTAAAAAATATTTACCAAAACTGGCTACAGGAGAATGGATGGGCTGTTTTGGACTTACGGAGCCGAATCATGGGTCGAACCCGGGTGGTATGGAAACCAAATACAAAGATATGGGCGACCATTATTTGTTGAATGGCGCCAAATTATGGATTTCAAATTCTCCTTTTGCAGATGTTGCCGTTGTGTGGGCCAAGAATGAAGAAGGTAGAATACACGGTCTAATTGTAGAGCGTGATATGGAGGGTTTTTCAACTCCTGAGACGCATAATAAATGGTCATTACGAGCTTCTGCTACAGGTGAACTTATTTTTGACAATGTAAAAGTACCCAAAGAAAATCTGCTGCCTAATAAATCTGGTTTGGGCGCTCCGCTTGGTTGTTTAGATTCTGCACGTTATGGCATTGCATGGGGTGCTATCGGTGCGGCTATGGATTGTTACGACACTGCATTAAGATATGCCAAAGAACGTATTCAGTTTGGAAAGCCAATTGCTGCATTTCAATTACAGCAGAAAAAATTAGCTGAAATGATTACCGAAATCACTAAAGCTCAATTATTGGCTTTTCGTTTGGGGCAATTAAAGAATGAAGGTAGAGCTACTACAGCTCAAATTTCTATGGCCAAACGTAATAATGTTGATATGGCCATTAAAATCGCGCGCGAAGCTAGACAAATGTTAGGCGGAATGGGTATCACCGGCGAGTATAGCATTATGCGCCATATGATGTACCTTGAAAGTGTGATTACGTTCGTAGGTACCCATGATATCCATTTATTGATTACGGGTGCTGATATTACGGGGCATCAGGCATTTAAGTAATAAACGCTTTCGATTTATAGGTTATTTCGGTTTAGCCCAGTCTTTTGAGGTTAAAACAGGATTTATATTATAGCCGCCATAGGTGACATCAACATTACCGTCTGGCGTTTCGGTCAATTCTATAAACGGAAGTAAAAGATTTTCGACCTGCTTAAAATTAGACATAGTTGTCATCTCTTCTTGCCCATTTTTTAAACTAAATGTTGCCAGCATTTTAAAAGTTTCATTATTTAGAACATATCCAATGATATTTTTACCGACCTCTAAAACGATTATATTTGTTTCGTCAGTCTCTTTAATTTCTTTAACTACGGCTTTCTCAAGTACCCTATTCTGCAGTCCAAAAATGCCGGAAACAAAAATGAGTTTTAATTCTTCCATCCTTTCTTTTGGCATTTGTTGATTAAACCCATTCTGATATATCCAGCCAGTATTTCCTTCAAGTTGTTCAATATATGGAAAAGAAGCATCAAGAGATTCTAATCGAATAAATGATTTTTCAACATCCATTAAAGCCCTGAAGCTTATTCCTGAAATTGTAAATTCAGTTTTTACACTTTTTAAGGCGTCAATATACTTGCCGCCATGTTTCTGTTTGGTTTTCTGAAGAAGACTCAGTGCCTTTTCCTTTTTTGTTGTAACTGTAGCTTTTTTATCGCTAACCTCATCTTTGTTTACGCTTGAATTTAAAGAAGTCTCTTCTTCCTTTTCTCCATAAAAATAGATGTCCCCGCCAATAACAACCATAAAATTATTGACCTCGCTACTGTCATAAAAAAAACTGTTTTTCTCAACTCTGCCATCATCGTATAACAAAGTCAATAATCCGTTTTTTATAGTGTATTTGCCTTTTTGGGTTTTGTCGCTAGCTGTTCCTCCAGCAACGTTGCTCCCACTTACAATAACCGCTCCTGAGGTACTTTTGTTAAATGTTCCATTGTCATAAAAATTAAGCCCCTCATAATGTTGTGTGCCTACATACGCCATACCTGTTCCCATACCGCCCGAACTAGCGGAGCTGGAGAAGTTATAATATCCTGCGGGTACTTTATTAGGTGGCTTCATTCGAATCACTTGAGTGCCATAATACTCGGCCATTAGTTTGTCTCCATCAAAAAAAATGGTGTCATTTTCTATTGTTTTATCCAGGTACTCCATTATAATATACTTACTGTTCTCCGTATAGTACCCGTTTACTCTTGTTTGCCAGTCGTTTTCTTCCAGGTCTTCGCAAAAAGTTCCATCTGCTCTAAACAGAATGGTGTAATCGACTCGTGCCATTTCCATAATAAATTTGATGCCCACTCCGGCATAAACGAAATCTGTATTGGTTTTTTGTGCATTTAGATGGGGAGTTATAGCGAGGTAGAGTAGTGCAAGAGTGCGAAGCAATAGTTTTGTCTCCATTTGGTCGAAATCTTAAGTGAGCTAATTATTTAAACCCTCTACAATATAATAAAATCTAAAATTCAATAGCTTAAATGATTTTCCAACATTCTTAAATGTGGTATAGGCTCATCTCAATTTTTTGATAAGGACGGTGCGAAATCATTAGATTAAATTATGGTTATTTCAATAACGATAGTCTTTGTCTTTTAAAAAAAGCAAATGAGTGATAAAAATAGAAGGAAGTTTTTAAAATGTTTTGGTCAAAGTACTTTAGCATCAATGGCGATGCCCATATTTGGAAATACCTTAAAAGATGAATGGAAGGCTGAGGGTGCTTTTGAAGGAGATACCAATGCCGAAACCTATTGGGAGCTTGTAAAATCTCAATTCAACCTAGCAGAGTGACTAAGGTATTTTA
>CAYGUZ010000213.1:0-4228 GCA_964353215.1 uncultured Flavobacteriaceae bacterium | reverse complement strand
ATCAAAAACGTTTTCTTTGTTCTTTATTTTTTCAATCAGATTGTCACGTAGCTCATCTTTAATACTTTTTGATGCGTAACCTGATTTTTTTAGTTCGCCTAATGTCTTAATGTTTCCTCTTTTCAACGTCATATTTTTTATACCCCTAAAGTCCCCTCAAGGGGGCAATAATTTGATTAAACTTTTACTCCATAGATTCCTGCGTGCGCAGAAATGACACCTAAACTATTTTATTCTTTTTCTTCTATTGTTTTCGTAATCTTCAAAAATCATCTCTCCCAAACCTTTTAAACCGGTATAAAAGGCCTTTCCTTTATTGGCCTGGGTAAACTCTCTGATAAATTGCATGAGATATGGGTCTTGAGCAATCATAAAAGTAGTAATGGGAATATGTAATTTTCTGGCCTGCGAGGCCATTGCATAGCATTTCTCTACAATATACTCATCAAGCCCGACGCTATTCTTATAATATGTTCCATCAGGCATGCGCAGACAACTAGGCTTACCATCGGTAATCATAAAAATTTGTTTGTTGGTATTACGTTTTCTTCTCAGCATATCCATTGCCAATTGTAAGCCGGCTACAGTATTGGTATGATAAGGACCTACTTTTAGATAGGGTAAATCTTTAATAGGTATGGGCCATGCATCGTTGCCAAAAACCAAAATGTCCAAAGTGTCTTTAGGGTATCTTGTCGTAATTAACTCTGCCAAGGCCATGGCTACCTTTTTGGCGGGAGTAATGCGGTCTTCGCCGTATAAAATCATACTGTGGCTGATGTCTATCATCAATACCGTACTCATTTGGGCTTTGTACTGCGTATCTTCAACGACCAAGTCTCCTTCATCGAGCATAAAATTACCGATACCGTGATTTATTTGGGCATTTTTAAGACTTTCTGTCATTGAAATTCGGTCTAGGCCATCTCCATACCTATACTCCCTAAACTCGCCAGTATGCTCATCTCCTCTACCCGATTTCCCTGTTTTATGGTTTCCGGAACCACTTCGCTTTATCTTCCCGAAAATTTGGTCCAATGCCCGCTGACGGATCATACGTTCTAACTTCGCGGTGATTGAAATGGTACTTTTACCATCACCATCACCATCACCATCGTCTCCTTCTTCACTTTCTTTCGCCATTTGTCCTCTTCCGTCTTCGAATTCTTCGCGTATATATCCCTTGGCTTTAAGATCTTCAATAAAATCTTCTATAGTATACTCATCTGTAGTGAGGTCATATTCTTTATCCAATTCCCGCAACCAATCAATAGCCTCATCAAAGTCTCCAGAAGTATGTGTGATGAGTTCTTGAAAAATCTCAAAAAGTTTTTCAAACGGAGACAGGTTTGGAGCTTCGTAAGGTGTAAAGCGAAATCCTTTTTTCATTTTCATAGCCATCATATAAAATTAAGACATTCTAATATGCTGGTATAGGCTTTACAAAAAACTTAACGTATTACTTGATAAAAGTAGCCGAATCTGCTTTTATAAAATGATGGCTTAAAATAGGTAAACAATGAAGCAGACTATATTGGATCTTACAAAACGGTATATTACGATTTACAGTAAAAAAAAGGGAATTCTCTATAAATAGAAAGATTCCCTATTTTCATAAAAAAGTGGCTCTTCAGCCTAATCTAGTTTGCTTAAGGTAAAACGCTCCCAAGAACCTATGGAGCTTCGATTACACCTCATAGAAGTATAACCATTTTCGCTAGATACATACTTTCCATTATTGCCCTTTAACGCGACCTTGCCACTGGCTTGTTCAATAAGTTCAAATTTTTCCCAAGGACCTATGGTCAACCTGTTACATTGCATGCCTCGCTTTCCGTTTTCACTTGAAACATATTTTCCATTATTGCCTTTTAAGGCATATTTACCATCGGCTAGTTTTACCAATTCAAATTTTTCCCAAGAACCCATCGAATTTCTATTACATTTCATGGCACGCTTTCCGTTTTCACTTGACACAAATTTATTATTACTGCCTTTTAAGCCTATAAAAGTTTGTTTTAATACGTCATCATTGAACTTTGACATATCTATTCTTCCATATCCAAAATTTGGATGCCTCTTGTTTGGGTTTGCGGATAATCCTCTCAATTTACTAAAAACATCATTTGCGGACATATTGAGATTTGTTGCCCATATTAATGCAGCCATTCCGGCAACACTAATTGTTGATACAGAAGAGGACCCCCCATCATTTGAAGATTTATCTCCTGTAAATTCCGTTACAAAATCGGCATTGCCAAAACAATTCTCGCACCAAGTATTTGAACTATTTACCCCGGTTACTGAGATTACTTCCTCCATTTTCGCTGGAAAAAGAGTAATCGATGACTTATTGAAATCTTCAAAAACAATATTTAACCCAGCAAAAACAATCCCAGGAAACGTTCCCCCTGCACAGAAGATTAATTTCCCTTTTTTCTTATTTTCTCGAATTGCCCTTGCTATTCCTTCATCCCAAAGTACTAAACCTTGAGACATTGAAATTATTTTAACATCTGGTTTTTCAAGCATATATTCAAAGGCTTTTTTAACACCAATTCTACTGCTTAAAAGTCCTATAAACACCGTTCTAGAGCTTCTTATCGAAACCAAATTAGCACCATAGGCTACTCCGGTTCCCCAAAATTGATTTCCGTTATTGCTGAAGTGTAAATCATTTGGAGCCCCACCAATATGGTTAAGCATTGCGGTTGAATGGGTTGAAGTAGGGCTAATGCCTGTTTCGTAATTTCCATCCCAACCACTCCAAAATGCAAAGGGGTTATCTTTAAAAAAACCTTTTTTGTCTATGCTACGCTGATAGGTTTCTCCTGTGATTTTATTTGTTATGGTATTTGAGGTAATTCCTTCACCGAATAGAGGATGACTTTTTTGTGGACCATTATCAATTACGCCAACGGTAATACCTTTACCATCATATCCTCTATTCCAAGCTATATCTATTCCACTATTTAAAAAACTAGGGTCAGACGGCACATTAAACATGCCTTTGTTTTCAAAATTCAAATCCCTTTCCTTTTCTTCAAAACCACCGAGATCTTGTTGCGCTAATTGCATATATTCTTCCTCCGAAATCATTTCGTAAAGAGGTTCGATATATTCCACCTGTTCTGACTCTAGCAAATCTATGAGTGTCTTTTTGTTTTTAATTTCAGTAGTTAAATAATTAAGTGTTTTACTTACTTCTAAAATAGGCGAATCAGATTTTGAAGCAACCGATTCGTCTTTAAGTATGATCGATTCAATATCTATAGCTTCTTTACTGTTTTTGGAATCCATACTCCAAAATACGTTCACCTGATAATTAGATAGCTCTATTGCAGTCCATAAATCATCTGTACCCAACTCATTCCACTTAAAATGGCGGCCTTCTTGAAGGGCATTGATTATTAGCTCGTTTAAATCTGCTTTAGATTCGATTTTCTGTACGGAAGTATTTTCTTCAATACCATTGCTCAGAAAATCTTCTTCTTTTTGGCAAGAAAAAATAATACCAAAAACAAGTAATAACAGTAACTTTTTTTTCATCTGGACTAATTTTTATGGTTAGAAAATTATTATGCATGCATAATAAAAAAAATATGTAAAAATATCATGAAAAAACTAAAATTATTAATAAAAAAATACTGATTTAACAGTATTGTAGCTAAAAAAACTAAAAAATGTAACTATTTATTTACAAGTTCATAAAGAAAGAATTAGGAGCTGTAATGGGCTAGATAATATTTTTTACATTACCAAGGATTTATGGATAATTTATTTTTAGGTTTTTACCAAACACATCCACTTTGGGTAAATGAGCAGTTTGGGGTTCAGCAATTTGATTTTCCGAAAATAGATATGTTTGACCTAAATGTGCAGCCAATTCCGACCCAGTTACGATTAGGGCATAAAATGGAATATGTTTTTGAGCAATTACTATCCGCCTCAAAAGATTGGCAAATTCTAGTAAAGAACCTATTGGTCGATAGAAATAAAGAACGCTTGGGAGAGTTAGATTTTATTGTACACAACAAGGTTGATCAGAAGAATTACCATATCGAACTGGCATATAAATTCTATATCATTAATCCTGAAATCACAGAGCCGATTCACCGTTTAATGGGGCCTAATAAAAAAGATATGTTCTTTACTAAGTTAGATAAGCTAAAAAACAAACAATTGCCATTACTTTTTTCAAAAGAACTGGCATCACAACTAAACGAAC
>CAYGUZ010000212.1:0-4255 GCA_964353215.1 uncultured Flavobacteriaceae bacterium | reverse complement strand
GCTTACAAGCCCTTAAAAATTGAAATGCTAAATGCAGAAAATGAAAGGCAGATCTATAGTTTCGTTGTGCATTTTATCGCACTTATTGCCTGTTCAATTTTGCTTTTTAATCTATTGCTACACGTTATTTTAAGGGGTTTATGGATAGGTGCTTTAGGCTTACGTTATGTTTCGGGCGACATTGAATTCGACAAATTAAAGTATACCGATAAATTCAAAAACTATCTCTCAAAAAAAATTGTTTCATTTGACCGCTATATTGGTAGTCTCGAAAATTATTGTAGTGTACTCTTCGCCATTTCTTTTCTACTGATTTTCTATGTGATAGCCTTGGCCTTAGTCATCATTTGTTTTGTGCTGATTATAAATTTTATTATCGATAATGAAACTCTACCTAGGTGGATATCGCAAGGAGTTGGCATATTTTTAATGATTTTTCTTGTCATCGGCATGCTTTTGACCTTTTTTGATTTTATTACACAAGGTTTGCTCAAGCGTAACAAATGGGTAGCCAAAGTCTACTTTCCGATATATTGGGTATTTAGTTTTGTGACCTTATCTTTCTTATACAGACCCTTGGTTTACAATTTTCTAGATAATAAGTTTGGCAAGAGGCTAATTCTTCTTTTAACGCCCATATATGTATGCATATTAATTCTTGCATCTTTTACTTATGAAAAATCCAATTATTTGGATAAGGATAGAGATTCATCCTCAATTTTTGCAAATAAAGAAAATTATCAAGATTTACTCACGGAAGAAGGAGATTTACCAGGAGAAATAGTAATTCCATCAAAAATAATCAGAACCCCCTATTTACCTGTTTTTATACCTTTTGAAGAAAATATTGAAGATCGAATTTTTGCTTACGACTCGACTATCAAGCCTGAAAAAGACGTAAGAGGCTTATCTTCAGACATTCAAATGACACATTCAGGTAATAGTTGGAAAAATAGAAGACAGAGAGATAGTCTTAGAAAACGATATGTCACCCTTTTTAATGAAATCTATTCCTTTAAAATAGACAGCTTAAAACTAGACTCAGATTTCATCGCGACTACAAACACAAAGGGGCAACTAGGTTTCGAGACCAATATAGACATTAGGGAAATCTCTGAAGGAAAACATCTTCTAATACTGCGCCGATTTCGAAAAGTAAAAGATACCACGGAGACCTATATCGAAGCAGAAATACCGTTTTGGCACTTTAAGGAATAATTTATGATATACCCCTGGCATCTTTACCTAATGGCCTTTATGTACGTATTTGGTGGGTTAATGCACTTTATTAGACCAAAGGCTTATATGCGTATTATGCCTAGGTACCTGCCAAATCATAAGGCATTGGTTTTCTGGAGTGGAGTTGCCGAAATTGCTTTAGGCATAGGGCTTTGCTTTTATGCTACAAAAAACGTCGCTATTTGGGGTATTGTAGCTATGCTTGGCATATTTTTAATGGTACATTTCTACATGCTATCGGGTGAGAAAGCATCTGCTGGTATTCCGAAATGGGTTCTAATCCTTAGAATTCCTTTACAATTCGGGTTAATGTATTGGGCCTATTGGTACTTGCAGTTTTAGACCAACCTATTCTCAAAATATTTTTTTAATACCAGATGAAAGAACATCTAGCCTTAATAGAAAAGGTCACGACGCAAGTACTCTTGTAAAGGATCGAGATAGCAGAACAGCACCTATTTCAAAAGTATTCTTGTTAAATCTTGCCTTACTATTGATGGGTATAGGTCTTGTAATAATTTTAGACCCACTTTTAGAGACTCTCGGTTTTGATAAAGATATGGCCTGGCCGACAACCATGTTTTTTATGACAGGTATTGGTCTTCTTATTCGGTTTATCATAACTAAACGCTTAGAAAAAGAAGCCTAACTCGCTAAACATTAACATGAAAAACCATCACAAATGTGATGGTTTTTTTATTTTAGTAAAATGAGAGTCATAGCTACAAATATTGGCAACCCTACCAAAGTCTTATGGAATGGTGAAACGATAAAAACCGGAATTTATAAGTATCCTGTAAATGAACCTATTTTATTACAAAAAGAGGATGTTGCCAAAGACACCGTTGTTGACAGAAAACATCACGGCGGAATTGACAAAGCGTGTTACTTATTCTCAGCAGAGAGCTATGATTTTTGGAAAGAAAAGTATCTTGATCTTGATTGGGACTGGGGTATGTTCGGAGAAAACTTGACAGTTACGGGGTTAGATGAATCAAAAATTAGAATAGGAAATATCTACAAAATTGGCGGTGCGTTGGTACAAGTAACCCAACCCCGAGAGCCTTGTTTTAAGCTAGGGATCCGTTTTAAAGACCAAAACATACTAAAACAGTTTATAAATCACGAAAAGCCCGGTACTTATGTCAAGGTTTTAGAAGAGGGCACTGTTACCATTGACGATAAACTACAACTTATCGAAGAGTCTACAAATACCCTCACGGTAAAACAATTTTATCAGCTGTTATATATGCGAAAAAAGGATAAAACCTTGGTCGATTTGGCCATTAATAATGCAGCACTGCCCGAATATAAACGTGATAGCTTAAAAAAATATGTATAAAAAAGCCTCAAATTAAGATTGAGGCTTTTTAAACTAAATAAAAATTAACCAAACTATTTTCTTGTTACTACCACACTTTCTTGAAAAGTTTCTTTACTATCGGTAATAACTACAGTGTATTTATCTTCAAAAGCATTTTCAAAATTAAAGGCCTTTTCAACGACTACTGCATCTTTTATTACTTCTTTAAATACTACCCTACCCTCACTATCGATAACTGTAATGATTACTTTTTCTTTATCAAGATTTAACAAGTTCATAAATAGTTTATCACCTTTTCTTTTAAACGTCGGGTCAAAATCAAAATTGATGATGTTCTTTTCAACTTCGTTCTTAGAAATTCCTTTTTCTCCGAATTCTTTTTCTGGCTTGTTGGCCATACTTATAGTTGAACTCAATAATATGGCTGCTGCTACTGATTTTTTTAAGATTGTCTTCATAACATGTTGTTTTTAAGATTTGTAATTAATTTACATTGCAAATTTAGGTCCGTTTAAAGCCCAAAAACTACCACAGAATTTTCCAATTTATATTCAATTTTAACCCATACTATGACCATTCTTCGTATTAAAGATAATATTGTATATATTTCAGTTAATTTTGCATAGATTCAATCTTAAAGACCTTACTAATTTTAGTATAAGATTGAAAAAATGAACGTAATGAATCAGAAACCTACTTTTGAAGCTATCGCCCCAGATTTCGGTAAGTCTTTCACATACCAAAGATTTGATGAGCATAAAATGAATACTAACGCCGGGTGGCACTTTCACCCTGAACTTGAGCTAGTATACATTAATGGAGGCTCGGGCAAAAGACAAATAGGTAGCCATGTGTCTTATTTTAGAGATGGAGATTTGATTCTAGTGGGGTCGAACCTACCACATTGTGGTTTTACCGATAAGCTTACAAGAAATAAAAGTGAAACCGTCGTGCAAATGAAAATTGATTTTTTAGGGAATAATTTTTTTGATATCCCTGAAATGAAAAAAATTCAGTCCCTTTTAAATATATCTAAAAGCGGAATTGCGTTTCATGGAAAGACCAAAAAAAGGATAGGTGAAAAAATGGAGATTCTAGAGTATCAGCCAGATTTTCAGCGATTGTTATCTATCTTGAACATATTGAATGAATTGGGGTCCTCTGATGAATTCCAAGTTTTGAACGCCGAAGGTTTTTCCATGGAGACCGAGGTTAAAGACAATGATAGAATAAACGTTGTGTTCAACCACGTCAAGACCAATTTTAAAGAGGATATCTCTTTAGAAGAGATAGCAAATTTGGTTAGCATGACCATACCCTCTTTTTGTCGATATTTTAAAAAAATTACGAATAAGACTTTTGTGCAATTTGTAAATGAATATCGTTTGGTACATGCCTCAAAATTGTTGGCCGAACAACCCATTAGTATTACCGAGGTATGTTTTGCAAGCGGCTTCAATAATTTCTCACATTTCAATAAGTCGTTTAAGGCTTTTACAGGGCAGAATCCTTCTGAGTATCGAAATCAATTAAAAATCGTTCTTCAATAATGGGGCAATTATTCGATAAAGAAATTAAGTTTGACTTGCCCGATTCAGATATAAGTTACTACCCCAACTTTATTGAAAAAACTATTGCTGATGACTATTTTTATAATTTAAAGAGAACTGTTCCTTGGCAACAAGATGATAT
>CAYGUZ010000211.1:0-4281 GCA_964353215.1 uncultured Flavobacteriaceae bacterium | reverse complement strand
TACCAATCACATGTACGTCATAGGCCAAGAAATCTGTAGCAAAGAAGAACTTCCTTTTGACTTATTGAAACCTCTCATATCTGAAACTGCCAATAAATTACGATTTTTGAGTCCTGCTGAAGCACAAACAGGTCCTGCGAAACGTAATGACATTTTAACCATGCAAAAGCACCTAGACGCAATAAAAAATCCAATTCAAAAAAAAATATATCAGCTGCTAAGCGAATCTATAAAAGAGCAAAATGAAGAAAAATTATAAAGAATACCTCAACCAGATAACTACTTTTATTTTTGATGTTGATGGTGTTTTTACCGATGGTACCCTTCTCATCACTACTAAAGGAGAAATGCTAAGAAAAATGAATGTCAAAGATGGTTATGCGCTAAAGACCGCAATACAAAAAGGGTATAATGTTTGTATCATCTCTGGTGGTAGCAATGAAGGGGTTCGCAATAGATTCAAGGCCCTTGGTGTAACCGATATTTATTTAGGTGCACATCACAAGCAAGAGCCTCTTGATGAATATTTAGATATCCATTCAATTACGCCTGAAAACACCCTTTACATGGGTGATGACCTACCCGATATACCTCCTATGAAGATGGTGCAATTGGCGACATGTCCACAAAATGCAGTAGCCGAAGTAAAATCGATTTGCGATTATGTTTCCCATAAAAATGGCGGAGAAGGTTGCGTACGAGATATTATAGAACAGGTTTTAAAAGTACGTGGAGATTGGAATTCAAATTTTAGTGCCGCGAATGACTAAAAATCCATTAGCAGAAAAGTTAAAGGCTTACAAGCTTATTTTAGCTTCTGGTTCACCACGAAGAAAAAAATTCTTTGAAGATTTAGGAATAGAATTTGAGATACAACTAAAACCCGTTGAAGAAGTATATCCCGAAGAACTTAAGGGAGAAGAAATAGCCTCTTATTTGGCGAAACTAAAATCATCTGTATTCACCGATAGATTAAAGACCAACGAAATTTTGGTTACTTCAGATACTGTAGTATGGCATCATAATGAATCTCTGGCCAAAGCAAAAAGTGAAGTTGAAGCCAAAGAAATGCTCAAAAAATTATCAGGACAATGGCATGAAGTTATTACCTCGGTATGCTTTACTACCAAAACCCAGCAAAAAGTAGTTAGTGCCACAACCAAAGTGAAACTTGCCGAATTGACCGTTGAAGAAATAGCTTACTATATCGAGGCCTTTAAACCCTATGATAAAGCTGGTGCATACGGCATTCAAGAATGGATCGGACTCATTGGTATAGAAGAAATTAGAGGCCTTTACACCAATGTAGTCGGTTTACCTACTCAATTAGTTTATAAAACGTTAATGGCTATTGTTGCCTAGCCATTGTTCGTTAATTTTACCAAAAACAATCAGTTATGAAAAAGTGGATTCGATTTGAACCTATTATACTGCTTTTAGTGTTGGCCATAGTCACATTTGAGGGCTGTAAAGAAAGGCCTATTTCAAATTCAAAGGAATTGGCTCTAAATACAGAAGAAACGGAAAAGGTCGAAAAAAAATCTCCGAAAAAACCATTGTCGGCAACATTTAAAAAGTATTGGTATGCCGGTAATGCTGAAATAACATCGTACAAGCTGCAGCAGGCAAGGTATGGCGAGCTTAGAGAGGGAACCTCTGTACTTATTTATGTAACGGAACCTTTTTTGCCTGAGGTGCAGGTAAAAGCAGATGGAAGTAATGCAAACAATATTCCTGTTCTTAAACTAAATGCTACTAAAAAATATTTAACTGGTATTTATCCCTATTCTATAATGAGCAGTACTTTTTATCCCGTTCACGATAACCAAAATGCATTAAAAACCAGCTTGTCGGTTCAAGAATTGTGAGGCCATGTCTATTCACATCTGAACAATAGGGAAGAATTTGAATTTACCTCACATTCGTATTTTGAAGGAGAAGCAGACCAAAATTTAAAGTTAGACAAGGCTATTCTTGAAAATGAAATATGGAACAGAATTAGAATTAACCCAAATGACCTACCTATTGGAGAAATTTACATGATACCATCCTTAGAGTTTTTTAGAATAAAGCACCAAGATATCCAAGCACTAAAGGCAAAAACAAAGTTGACAACGGCCGATGGAATAAGTTCTTACACCATAGACTATGGTGATGATATTCGCAAACTGACTATTAATTTTACAACGGATTTTCCATACGCAATAGAAAGCTGGCAAGAAGAGTTCAAGAGCGGTTTTGGCCCTGATGCGAAAATTCTCTCTTCTACGGGAACGAAAATAAAAAGTATCAAAACACCATATTGGAGGCAAAATTCGAATAAATTTATCGCCTTACGGGATAGTTTAGGTCTATGATAGCATTAAAAAGCTTTGTTGAAGAATTTCAAAGTGAGTTGGCAGGTACTTTAATTGCATTTGCTGTTTTTCTTTTTCTTCGTTTTTTATTGGTAAAAACGATTAGACGTATCGGTCGAAAAAGTGATATCAATCAGGTAAGAACGGTTTTGGTAGGCAGGTACCTAACCTTTGCCCTTATTACCTTAATCCTTATTGCGCTGCTCTTTATTTGGAAAGTAGATTTTAAAGAGTTAGGTCTTATTCTATCATCTTTCTTTGCGGTTTTAGGGGTTGCCTTGTTCGCCAGCTGGTCTATTTTAAGCAATATCACTGCCGGTATTATCTTATTCTTTTATTTTCCTTTTAAAATTGGAGATAGAATTCGAATACTCGATAAAGACTTTCCTGAAGAAGCCATTATTATAGATATTCAAGCCTTTAATATCAATCTTAAAAAAGATGATGGCGAGCTACTCACCTATCCTAACAATCTGTTGTTGCAAAAAGGTGTAGTACTTATTCAAAAACAAGTAGCTACAGGTGAAGACCTCGAACAGCATTTTTAGGCTGTTAAAGAAGTTCTAAATCTAAACTTCTAGGTAGCTAATCTTTCTATATTTGGAGTGAATTAAATAACCAACTATGCAATTTATAAGGGCTTTTGTTCTAGTCTGCCTATTACTCTGCGCAAGTATTCGGGCACAGACTCCAAAAAAGCTATCGTCTAGCGATATTCATCACGAACTGAAAAAGCTTAACTTCTTGGGTACAGCACTTTATTTAGCTGCGCATCCAGACGATGAAAATACCCGTCTAATATCCTATTTGGCAAACCACACCAAAGCGCGTACGGCGTATTTATCGCTAACAAGAGGTGATGGCGGTCAGAACTTGATCGGTGCCGAGCTACGTGAATTGCTTGGTGTATTAAGAACACAAGAATTATTGGCCGCAAGAAGAGTTGATGGCGGTGAGCAACGATTTACCCGCGCAAATGACTTTGGTTATTCAAAGCATCCTGATGAAACACTAGAGATTTGGAACAAAAAGCAAGTTTTAGGAGACGTTATTTGGACAATTAGAAACTTAAAGCCAGATGTAATCATAAATCGATTTGACCACAGAAGAGCTGGCAGAACCCATGGACACCACACCTCTTCTGCCATATTAAGTATGGAGGCTTTTGATTTGGCAGCAAATAAAGATGTATATCCAGAACATTTAGAAAGTACAGATGTTTGGCAACCTAAACGTCTTTTTTATAATACCTCATGGTGGCGTTATGGCAGTCAAGAAGCATTTGATAAAGTGGACAAGTCTAATATGTTGAAAATGGATGTTGGCGTTTACTACCCCGCATTTGGTAAATCAAATAATGAAATTGCTTCTTTGGCGAGCAGTCAACATCTCTGCCAAGGCTTTGGTCGCATATCAACAAGAGGTTCGCAAGATGAATACATAGAACTTTTAAAAGGTGATTTGCCAGAAAATAAAAACGATATTTTTGATGGTATTAATACGACTTGGTCCAGAGTGAAAGGCGGTGAGGCAGTTGGTGAAATTTTATACACCATTGAAAAGAATTTTGATTTTAAAAACCCTTCATCCCATATTCCTAAGTTACTAGAAGCATATAGGTTAATCCAAAAGGTTGAAGATAAGCATTGGAGAGAACTTAAATCTGGGCATTTAAAGGATATTATTCTTGCATGTTCGGGGCTTTATCTAGAGGCAAATGCGTCTAGCTCTTCAGCTACCAGAGGCGAGACCTTAAAAATTGTGGTTGAGGCTTTAAACCGAAGCAATTCTAAAATTAAACTTAATGCCGTGGTAATCGAAAACACAGGTGCTTCGATTCGGCAAGCGGTAAATCTGGCTGCCAACAAAAAAGAAAACTTAGAGCTCGATTTAACCATTCCAAAGAACGCGGCATTTACGACCC
>CAYGUZ010000210.1:2524-4308 GCA_964353215.1 uncultured Flavobacteriaceae bacterium | reverse complement strand
GAATTTAGATTCATTTCGAAAAAGAGTTTATGACGAAGTAAGAGAAACTCATATTACCCGTTTCCCTTACAACAACTTTTTATATCCAGAAAATCTGGATGAGTTTTAAGCGAATTACCGTTCGTCGATGCGGTTCATCGATCAAACCTAACCTTTCATTTTCAAGACCACGTTTTAGCCCTAATTGACAACATATATTTTTAATTCAATATGCTTGAGCGTATGTTTGAAGTGTTGAATTATTAGTGTTGTTCCCAAATCTTTCACTCTTAATTTGACCATTAAAAGAGTTTAATGCCCCAATTTTATACCTACTTAAATAAAAAAGCCTCAACAAGTGTTGAGGCTTTTTTGATGTATGTATTTATTACCTGCTTAAAATGAGTAGCTCAAACCTACTGTATAGAAAGATTGTAAGTTATTATCTAAATCATCAAACCCTGTTGCTGTTGGTGGTGCTTGAGCCAATGCGAAATTTAATGCTTCTTGTTTACTGTTACGTAGACCAAAATCAAAACCAACACCTATTCCTTTCCATAAAGTATACGAAAAATTGTTTGTCCAAGTCCAGTTACTCAAATTACTGGTCTTATAACTAGCAAATGCAGATAGATTAGATTTAAAAGCCACAGCCCCAATTTGTCTGGTATAATCAGCTACAATTTTTGCGCCGAGTGAAGATTCAAAAACCGCATCGTTATCTGCAAAGACAAAGTTATAGTTTAAGGGATGGATTACAACGATTAAGTTCTCTACTGGAGTCCACGTTGCACCAATACCTAGATCTAAATACCCTGGGTCATTAAAATTATTTAATAAAGTAGTTCTATATTCTCCCAATGCTGATATGGCAAAATTTTTGCTGATATTTCTACCGTACAAAGAAGTAAGTTGAAAAACATCTGTAAGTGCTTCAAAATCTTCAGAATCAGTATCTATATCTTTATCGTCTAATTTTACCCAGCCTAGGTTAAGGTTTAATGAGTTGTTCCAGAAAAACTTCTCTTGCTTTAAGTTCGCAAAAGCGTTACCTGTAATACCTATATTACCAGAACTATTGTTTGGTGTTCCTTGAGCAAACCAATTGTTGAAATTGGACAAACTGCCCCCAATAGTTCCGAAAGCACCTTTTCTCCATCCGGGCATGCCATCGATTTGGGCTTGAAGTGCATCTACGCGACCCTGTATAGGGCCCGTTAGAGCTGCAATTGAATCTTTTTTGGCAGCAATCTGAGCCTCTAATTCTTCTTTTGTCTGTGCATGTATTGATGCAACCGTAAAAACCATAGCTATGGCCAAAATTGTTTTTTTCATAATGTAAGTGTTTATGTTCATTTGAAACGCAAAAATAAGAATTGTCACAATCTTTTTAGATACAGACTTTACTTTCTCTTAAAAATAGGCACTGAGGAGCAAGCCTCGCCATACATAACACTTTTAGCAACTGCTTGTATTTTCGAAATTGCTGCTATATAGGCATTCTGAGGGACAGGTTTATTGGAACATCCCTTAATGATGACAGGTTTGTCTTTAAATGTGTTAACATCTAAATCTTTGAGAATAGCTTGGTAAATTGAAGATTCTAAATGTTCTAAATCGCCCACAACTATGTTCTTGGCGTACGGCCCCAATTTTGAAGCTACAAGCATATAGGCCCAACCTGGTATTATGGCGTCGCTTGAACAAGTAAGCGCGATATGGTCGCCTTGGTACTGCGTCCAATTATGTTCTTCAACGAAAGCCCTAAATTCTTTTTCACGAAGAATCAGCTCCTCGTACAACCA
>CAYGUZ010000210.1:0-2424 GCA_964353215.1 uncultured Flavobacteriaceae bacterium | reverse complement strand
CTTCAACGAAAGCCCTAAATTCTTTTTCACGAAGAATCAGCTCCTCGTACAACCAATCCTTAATATCAAAAAGAACACGTTTGCCTTCTGGATATAACTCTTCTAAATCGAAAGTGATTAGTTTGCTTTGCGCGACTCTATTTACAATTTCGTCTGCCATATTATAATAACCCCAACTCTAATTTAGCCTCTTCACTCATTAATTCTTGAGTCCATGGCGGATCAAATGTTATTTCAACCTCAACATCTTTAAGCTCGTCTAAAGACTTTACCTTTTCCTCTATTTCAATAGGTAAAGATTCTGCGACAGGACAGTTAGGTGAGGTAAGCGTCATTAGAATTTTGGCATCATAATCTTCGTTGATAAAAACGTCATAAATCAGGCCCAGTTCATATATATCAACCGGTATCTCTGGATCATAAATTGTTTTTAAAACCCTAACTATCTTTTCGCCTAATTCGGTAGTATCTATTGTAGTCTCTTCGCTCATTTCAATTTAATTGTGTTTGGTAAGCAACTGCATATAGTTTTAATTGCTTGATCATACTTACCAAACCGTTTGCCCTTGTGGGGGATAAATGCTCCTTTAAACCAATCTCGTCTATAAAATCGGTATTGGCATCAATAATATCTTGTGGTTTTTGGTTATTGAAAGCTCGAATTAATATGGCAATAATTCCTTTTGTAATTATCGCATCACTATCAGCGGTAAAAACCAATTTATCATTGTCCAATTCTGCATGCACCCATACTTTACTTTGACAGCCTTTGATAATATTATCATCGGTCTTGTATCGCTCATCTATTAAAGGTAGTGACTTGCCCAAATCTATCATATACTCGTAGCGCTGCATCCAATCTTCAAACATTGAAAATTCATCAACTATTTCTTCTTGAATGGCCTGAATACTCATTTTCATCTATCTTTTACTTGCAAAATTAATACATCTGAACGCCTTACTCAACTATTTGAGAAAGTGTTAAGATTTTAGATATAAATGCTTCTAATTCTTTAGGAGGATAACCATGATCAAAGTCATAATCATATTGACTTTCTTCAATTACAAAACTCGCTGTTGCCATAGGCGCGGCATCATAAGAACTTTTTGATCCATTTGAAAGAACAACATTTTCAAAATCGATCTGATTGAAAATAGCAGTTAGTTCATTTTGTTGTACTTCAGAAAGATTCAGTTCTCTTTTTTCACCACCCCGCTGTTCAATTACAGATAAGACATTATTGCCTATTGAAATGGCCAGGTAAAACCCTCTAGTTTGGGCAACGTAGTCGAATTCAAAATCCTTTTCTTGGCAATTGTTAAGGCTCAGCATAAGTAGTAAGGAACCGATAAGTGTTTTCATAGAATTTAAAGCTACAAAAAAGGCATCCAAATGGATGCCTTTTTACTACTTAAATGTATCTGATCATGGTAAAATACTTTCTCTTGCTCCGCCTGCGGCAAATAAGGCGCGCATTCTTTCCGATTGACCATTGGTGAACATATACATACATCTATCATCAACATAGTCCATGTAGTTCATAGTCATATCCGTTGTTCTACATTTTGTAGTTGGAAAACTAGGGCAACCGTAGTTTGGACTATCTGAAGTTGGCGTGTCTGCTACGAAATCATCTCTTTTACATCTACCATCTCCCCATATATGTCTAAGGTTTAACCAGTGACCTACTTCATGTGTCATTGTTCTACCTTTATCAAAAGGTGCAGTCGCAGTTCCCATATTTCCAAAGAATGCCGTGCCAACTACAACGCCATCGGTAGCGGCATTGCCTCCAGGAAATTGTGCATAGCCCAAAATTCCACCACCAATATCACCTACCCACATATTTAAATGCGTGCTTGGTGTTACTACATCTGAACCGCCTTGGGCATCGAACTTAATCGCATCATTTGTTCCGAAAGATGTTCTTGTAGTTGGCTTACGAATCACCTGAGCCAATGTAAACTGAATATTTACGTCACCCACATTAGCTGAAAATAAAGAAGGTACTTGGTTAATATCGTTATTCGTTGCGCTAAAGTCATCATTTAAAACCGCAATCTGACTTGCTATTTGTTGATCACTGATGTTCTCTTCCGGGTTATTGTACAATACATGAACAATAACAGGTATCGTAATTGTACCAAGATTATCATCTACAGGTGGTTCAGGATCACCACCGCCTCCACCTCCGTTGCCATTACCTGGTCTGTCAGGTTTTTTAGAGGCGATAAATTTTCGAACCTGGTATTCAACATCGAACATCTTCTTCTCAAGACCTGGATTTTCTTTTAATTTTTGATTTAAGACTTTCATCGTGTGACATCCTCTACCTTCATTTCCTTTTCCTACAGCTGAAGTTTCGTCAGCTTCGTCGGTGTAAACGAAAAAGTCGCTCATGTCGACTTGCACCTCTTGAAAGT
>CAYGUZ010000209.1:0-4313 GCA_964353215.1 uncultured Flavobacteriaceae bacterium | reverse complement strand
TCCAGTAAATATGTCGCTCTTCCTCAAAGGGTTCGCCACCAAATAATAGTAAATATGAATTGGGTTGAAGTTCTATTTTGCACACATCTTCTACTTTGCTCACCAAAATATGGCCTTTTGTGACTAGTTCATCACAGGCTTTGATACTTCCCTCAACGATACATATGCCGATTTCACCTTTTAACTGGCCAGCTATATCTAAAGCATAAAAATCTCTATTCTTTAGTTCTACCATAAATAATGGCGAAAAGACCGGTACGGGAGATTTTCTGCCGTAACCTTCGCCGACAACAAGGGTAAAAGAAGTACCTGCTTCTTCCCATTGGGGCAGATTATCATTGGTAATATGGTGAAAGCTTGGGGCAATCTCTTCTTGTGATTTAGGTAAGGCCACCCAAATCTGATATCCATGAGCGGTAAACTCTTTCCCATTTCTTAATTCTTGCGGGGTTCTTTCGGTATGGGAAACCCCACTGCCGGCTGTCATCCAATTAACAGACCCTGGTTTTATACGTTGTTTTGTTCCTAAACTATTTTCGTGCAATAACTCCCCTTCGAGCATAAATGTTGGGGTAGATAAGCCAATATGTGGATGTTGATTTACATCCATATACTGATTAGGCCCAAGTTTTGTGGGACCCATATGGTCTATAAAAATGAAAGGGCCGATCATTCTTTTCTTGCGGAAAGGAATTAATCTACCGACAAGAAAATCACCGATATCCCTGCTTCTTTCCGCTATTATTAGCCCAATATTTGACATGCAATATGATTTCTTATTTTCGTGATAAGAAGTTACAATTTTCTATTTTGATGCTATGAAAATATTCAAGAGGGTTTTACTGCTCTTAATTCTCGTTTTCGGTATTGTTTTTTACATCAACTATCCAAAACTGAATATGATTTCGGGCTATGCCTCTAAATACTTGGCTTCAAGTGTTTTGGTCGGTAATCGTGAACCTGAGTTCGTCGTTGCAAACGATTTAGATATGCCACTGGTAAGACTGGCCACTACAACATATAACGTTGCGAAAGCTTCTGCATCGGCCAGTGTTTATGGATTAATGGAAAGAAAAACTATCGATAGGCAAGGTTTAGGAACCGTTTTGGTCAATCGTGATTACTCAGAAGGTGAAATATATATACAGCCAAAAAGAGATACTTTGACCATAGCAAAACCATACCCTTATGGGCACCTAAAACCTAAAGACACGGTTTTTCCCGAGGTAGATTATGAACAACTGCAAAAAGCGGTGGCCTTAGCATTTGATAACAATGAAGTGCAAAAGACCCGAACGCTTTTGGTGCTATATAAAGGCCATTTACTTACAGAAAAGTATATAGATGGTTTTACAAAAGATACGCCAGTACTCGGTTGGTCAATGACCAAAAGTATATTGGCAACATGTTTTGGTATTCTTGAAAAAAAAGGAAAATTAAAAATGGATTGGCCAGCTCCAATTCCGGAGTGGAAGAATGATGAACGAAAAACGATTACTTTAAACCATCTATTGCGTATGCAAAGTGGATTAGAATGGAATGAAGATTACACCACTATTTCAGATGCCACAAGTATGCTTTTTTTAGAGTCTGATATGACGAAAAGCCAACGAAATAAAAATGCTATTGCAAAACCTACTGAAATTTGGAATTATTCTTCAGGTACTACGAATCTCTTATCAGGAATTTTAAGGCAACAGTTTAGAACGCAATCGGAATATCTAGATTTTCCGTATGAAGCTTTTATTGATAAAATTGGAGCGCACACAATGCTGTTGGAAGCCGATTTGGAAGGCAATTATGTTGGTTCTTCCTATGGATGGGCCAGTACAAGGGACTGGGCCAAAGTAGGACAGCTATATTTGAATAAAGGACGCTGGAACGGAGAACAACTTTTCAATGATGACTGGATAAGTTACATTACTACCCCTACACAATTTTCTGAGGGAAGATGCGGTGCCCATTTTTGGCTCAATAGCGGCGGTAACTATCCTGATTTACCAAGAACACTCTATTCGATGAATGGTTTTCAGGGGCAGTATGTCTTTATTATTCCTTCAAAAGACCTTATTGTGGTGCGTACCGGTTTGGCCGAGAATCCCATTTTCGACGTAAATCGCTTTTTATCAGCGCTTTTAAAAGCAACTCCGTAGTCGTTTAGCTATTAAATAGCGTATTTAACTTAGCATACCACAAAAGGCAGTCACTTCACAACAATAATTTCACATAAACACAGACCTTAGCTACATTTATAATCTAATAATCAAGTAAATAATTTTTTCATTTTCATATAGTGTTCTCGTAAAAGGGCCTTTGTCGAATAGACAGGGCTCTTTTTAATTACAGCACATTTGGCTGGCACACTTTAAATCGTATCCATCCCAACCGTTTTTTTTAGCTCAAAAAGTTAAAAAAGAACATAGACCACAAAAGGTAGCCACTTCACAACAATAATTTCAAACAAATACATGACTTAGCTACATTTATACAGTAATAATCAAGTAAATAATTTTTTCATTTTCATATAGTGTTCTCGTAAAAGAGCCTTTGTCGATAAGATAAAGGCTCTTTTTAATTTAGGCATATCTTCGATTTAAAAGGGTATCGCTTTCTTTTATTATGCTGTGACTTTAGACCTGATCTTGTTTCTAAACCTAAAATACTGTTGGTAAATGAAAAAACTGGTCTATTTAGGTTTTCTATTATTTTTTGGGTTGGGCATCCTAAACGCCCAAGATTCTACGAACATATCTGCTGACGACAAGGCTCAAATAAAAAAAATTGCACGCGCAATAAAAGAGGCTAAGAAAGAAAATAAAGTCGCTAAAAAAGCGGAAAAGGAATTTAAAAAACGGGAAGCCTTAAGAAATGATATCAATAAAACGGAAAACCGTATCAAATCGGAAACTTCAAAGCTTGATAAATTAAGTGCTAGATTGGAGAAAAGAAGCGCTCAAATGACTCTTGTTGAAAAAGAAAAAACAGAACTAAAAATTGCCAAAACAAAGGAACAACTAGAAAGACTCGAGACTAGACTATTAAAGTTGAGAAAGAGGCTTTAATAGTAGTCTATGGCAGCCATTTATCTTCCCCAAAATTAGGTTTACGCTTTTCTAAAAAGGCATTACGGCCTTCTTTAGCTTCATCGGTCATATATGCCAGTCGAGTTGCCTCACCAGCAAAAACCTGTTGCCCTACCATACCATCATCGGTTAAATTCATTGCGAATTTTAGCATTTTTATTGATGTTGGTGATTTTGCCAATACTTCTTGCGCCCATTCATAGGCAGTAGCCTCTAATTCTGCATGTGGGATAACGGCATTCACCATGCCCATTTCAAAAGCATCTTGGGCCGAGTAATTACGCCCCAGAAAGAAAATTTCCCGTGCTTTCTTTTGCCCAACCATTTTGGCTAGATATGCTGAACCATATCCGCCATCAAAACTAGTAACATCGGCATCGGTCTGCTTAAAAATAGCATGTTCTTTACTTGCAAGGGTCATATCACAAACTACATGCAAACTATGTCCACCACCAACGGCCCAACCGGGGACAACAGCTATAACCACTTTTGGCATAAAACGTATCATACGCTGTACCTCTAAAATATTCAAACGATGCTGCCCATCTTGCCCTACATAACCTTGGTGTCCCCTAGCCTTTTGGTCGCCACCACTACAAAAAGACCAAATACCATCCTTAGTAGAGGGCCCTTCACCAGAAAGTAGCACTACTCCAATAGAAGTATCTTCTTGGGCATCATAAAAGGCTTTTATTAGTTCACTGGTGGTATTGGGTCTAAAAGCATTACGAACATTAGGGCGATTAAAAGCGATACGGGCTACACCATTAGATTTTTTATAAGTTATATCTTCAAATTCAATAGCGGTTTTCCAGTTGGGTGACTCCATAAATATGTATTTATTGTTGTAAAATTAATGGTTTTGTTTGGTCATTTCGAACGAATGTGAGAAATCTAACCAATGTATTTAGATTTGAATCTTGATTTCTCAATCGCAATTTTTTGCTTTTCTCATATTAAAATGACAAAGTAGTTGTTAAATTCTTTTTAGGGATACTACTGACTATAAACTTGAACAGCCACATTTTTAAACAAACGGTCTAACTAAGTTCACATATTAAACTAAAAAAACCTCCAATTGGAGGTTTTTTATATTCTTGAAAATAGGTAATTCTAGTTATTTGGCCAATTGCCCCAGTTGCTACAATGCCCTGCTTTGTCAGTTTTCTCCACAACTCTATTCACACCAGAATATCCAGCATTCATAACTGCACGTGGCGAAAAATGTAC
>CAYGUZ010000208.1:2773-4317 GCA_964353215.1 uncultured Flavobacteriaceae bacterium | reverse complement strand
AATGAGAAATCTGGTTTTTACACCACCCCTCAACGCTCAAAGATTATGGGCAAAATCAGAGGTAAGAATACCAAGCCAGAACTTGCTTTTAGAAAAGCGCTTTACGCGGCCGGTTACAGATATAGAATCGATTATAAAAAACTTATAGGCAAACCCGATATTGCCTTAAAAAAATACAAAACAGTCATTTTTATAGATGGTGAATACTGGCATGGTTATAATTGGGAAGAACGTAAACCTAAAATAAAGACCAACCGTGAGTTTTGGATTGCCAAGATTGAGCGAAACATGCAACGAGACAAGGAAGTTAACCAGAAGCTTCTAGAATTAGGCTATACGGTATTTCGCTTTTGGGAAACCGATATAAAAAAAGAATTGGATAACTGTCTTCAAAAAGTAATTCTCCATTTAGAATCGGTACAACGACAAATCAAATCAAAATAAGTTAGCTTAGTTAACTAATTTTTAGCCATGATTACAGTACCAACCATAAACTCTAAACTCCCGGATGTTAAAACGACAATCTTTACGGTTGTCGGTGACCTTGCTAGAAAACATAATGCCATTGATCTATCACAAGGGTTTCCCGATTTTGAAGCCGACCCAGAGCTTATAGAACTTGTCAGCAAAGCAATGAGAGACGGGCACAACCAATACGCCGGCATGAAAGGGCTGCCAGAGCTGCGCGAAATACTGTCCGATAAAATTCAAAAACTTAATGGCCATCACTATTCCCCAGAAAACGAAATTACTGTAGTGGCAGGAGCTACTCAAGCCATTTATACCGCTATTACGGCTTTCATAAATGCAGGTGACGAAGTAATTGTTCTAAAACCTGCATACGATTGTTATGAACCTGCCATTAACATTAATAGAGGCCATACCGTTTATGTAGAACTCGATGCACCTAACTATGGAGTAGACTGGCAACTTTTCAAAAGCAAAATAACTGCCAAGACCAAGATGGTAATCATAAATACGCCCCATAACCCAATAGGTCGTATTTTTTCAAAAAATGATATGTTACGGTTACAAGAAATTCTACGTGGCACAAATATTATTTTATTGAGCGATGAAGTGTATGAGCATATTATTTTTGATGGTGAAATACATCAAAGCGCCTCACGTTTTAAAGACTTGGCATCTAGAAGCCTCATTTGCTCTTCTTTTGGAAAGACCTTTCATGTTACTGGTTGGAAAATCGGTTATTGCGTAGCACCTAAAGAGCTCATGCATGAATTTCAAAAAGTACATCAATTTAATGTGTTTTGTGTACCAAGACCGGCGCAGCATGCTCTGGCTAAATACCTTGAAACCGAAAATCACTATTTAGAATTAGGTGCTTTTTATCAAAAGAAACGAGATTTCTTTTTAGATGCTATCAAAGATTCACGTTTTAAATTTACCCCTAGCCAAGGTTCATTTTTTCAAATTCTAGATTATTCGGAGATTACAGATGAACAAGACTACGACTTAGTAAAACGACTTATTCTCGAACATAAATTAGCAAGCATTCCCCTTTCCGAATTTAATTTAAACTATAG
>CAYGUZ010000208.1:0-2763 GCA_964353215.1 uncultured Flavobacteriaceae bacterium | reverse complement strand
ATAGAAACGATAAAATGCTCCGTTTTTGTTTTGCAAAACAAGAAGAAACACTTCAACAAGCGGCCGATATTTTAAATAAAATATAAGCTATTTTAAAGAAGCATTCACCTTTGTCATGAACTCACCTATTTTGTTAGGTTCTAGCCAACGGGCAACCACGACCAAATCATTTTCCTTATCAATAACAATAAAATTGCCCCCAAAACCTGCGGCGTAGTAGATGTTTTCTGAAAGCCCTTTCCAATGGCGACTTCCTTTTTTATTTAGCCACCACATATAACCGTAGTTTACATTAGGTTTTGATGGGGTAACTGCTTTAGCAATCCATTCTTTACTTAATAATCGCTCATTTTTCCACTGACCCTCATTTAAGAATAACAGTCCGAAACGTGCCATGTCTTCGGCAGAAATAAATAAGCCCGCCCCCGAATGGCCTCCTCCAGTAACAGATTTCATTCGTATTCCATCAACCTCTGTCCACGCGTGTTTATATCCATGCCAACGCCAGGCAGTGGAAGCGCCTATCTTATCCATTAAATTTTCTTTCAAGACCATAGGTAAAGGTTTGCGCCAAACATGCGTCAATGAATATGCCAATACATTTACGCGAACATCATTATATTCCATAACCGCGCCCGGTTCTTTTGGCCTTTCAAATTTCCAATCGTCGACACCTCCCTCTCTTGGTGGTCTATCCGCCCAATCTTTTCCTCCCCAAAGCTCGCCTGACCAGGCTGAATTTTGTTGTAACAAATGTTCCCAAGTTATTTTTGAATTGTGCTCACCATTAAAGGTACCGTCCCAAATATAATTTTCGACTTTATCATTTGTATTTGCTATCAATTTTTGATCTACAGCAAGACCGGCAACGGTGGATAAAAAACTTTTGGTAACGCTAAAGGTCATATCAACTCTTTTAGTGTCGCCCCAAGAACCTACCAAATAACCGTTCCTTAAAATCATACCTGCCGGACCGCCACGCTTTTTAGTGGGGCCTAAGATTTCATGAAAAGGCTCGCGTTCAAAACCCTTTAAAATAGCAATACGCAAATCTCTTGATCCAGAATATTCATTATTCATGGCGAACTCAATAGCTTCTGAAAGCTTTTCATTATTGATGTTCAGTGTTTGGGCACTTTGCTCTTTCCAAATTTCATTTCGCTCCGGAAAGTAGTAATTCTGTCCACAGAGAAAATTAAACGTCAACAATATTATTATACAACTCTGGCTTAGCTTATTCATGCTATAGTTCTTTTCGCATTAACCAATCGGTTTGTTTGTCGTTTCCGATATAATATGGATGTGTGTCAAACTTTATAAAACCATGTTTTTTGTAAAAACGAATGGCCTCTAAATTACGTTCCCACACTCCAAGCCAAATATATTGTTTCTCTTTTTGTCTTGCGATTTTTAGAGCTTCTAACAATGTTTTGGCACCCAATTTCTTTCCTTGGTGGCTTTTAACAATATAGATACGTTCCAATTCTATACCCTCTGGCTGTTTTAATTCGCCTTGGGCATCGAACTCATTTAATTTAAAGTAACCGATTAATTTTTTCTCTAAATAAATGAAGAAGAAATGAGATGCTTTGGTATTTAGTTCCCTTTTTAAAGTGGAATGTGAAAATGCTTTATGAATATAATCTTGAAAATCGCGTGGATTGTTCTGTAGTGAAAAGGCATCTCTAAAGGTCTCGCGGGAAATTTTAGAGAGTACCGGTACATCTTTCTCACAACATTTTTGAAAATCCAGTTCCATACAACTAATGTAACCCAAATGCGAATACTAAAAAAGGGCAACATCGATGATGTTGCCCTTTTAAAAATGTCTTTAATGAATCTTTATAACATAAAAAGCTTTTTCACCAAAAGTGCAAAGCCAGCATAAAAATCATTACGATATACCTTGATTTCTTCTTCAATAGGCATATGGTTAAATTCTGATGTCATGGGGTAAATTTTAAGTGGTTAATTTGGGTAAATATTTTGTAATTTCAAAACTAATGCACAACAATTAATAGTTAAAATTTATGTTGTGAATTTGAATTAGGTTGTTGTAAATGCGACAACAAGTGTGTTTTGATGGGTTCTTATAAGTGCCGGCATATATCTCCATCTATCGATATTTTTATTATTACGCCGATTAAATAAGGTGTGTAAAATATATCATAGTAATATCGTAGTCCCAAACAAGTCTTACAACTTACTAAAATACCTACATGCACATGAGTAATGATTTGAATCCTTTATTAGAAAAGCAATTGTTAGAATTCAATAGCTTCAAAAACGGATTCGAAGACTTTCCATCTTTTCTGCAAAAAGTAAATGAATCTTACCTTTCTTTAGAAACGTCCATAAAACAGCTAGAACAGTCGCTCGAGATTCACAGAAAACAGAAAACACACACTAATCTTAAAATAGAGAATATTACAAGAAATGCAAACAATGCCGTTGACAATATTACCGAAGTAGTCTTTGAAATTGATTTGCAAGGAAATTGGATTTACCTGAACCAAGCTTGGGAAAAATTGACCGGACTCAAAGTCATAGATTGTCTTGGGGAACCTTACTCCAAGTATCTTGGTATTTTGAAGCCAAAAGATAATTTAGAGTTAAGCACATTAGTAAATAGTAGTTTTAAATCTTATTGTAAGGTATTGGAAATTTATCGTAGCAATAAAGAAACACATTGGCTTGATGTGAGTATAAAAACAATTTTTTCACTTTCTGGCGAACCTACGGGCTATATCGGCACTATATGTG
>CAYGUZ010000207.1:962-4323 GCA_964353215.1 uncultured Flavobacteriaceae bacterium | reverse complement strand
GTTTTATCCTTTGATTTTCTTGGTTTCTTGTACAAACATTTTGTCAGGTAATTAAAAACAAAAGGCGAATGTACGCCGTGATGGTTGGTCGAGTTTAATAGAAACTTTAAATATGTGAAAAATGGAAAATACATTAGCCTTCTAAAAGTGCGCCCAGTTCAAACCATCTTTCGGTCTTTTCTTCAATATTGGTGTCTAATTCGCCTAACTCCATAGAAAGTGCGTTTATTTCATCCCCCGACAAACCACTATCTGTAAATTTAAGCTGAAGCTTTTGTTTTTTCTCTTCTAATCGCTGTATTTCTTTTTCAAGTTTGTTGTACTCTTTCTGTTCATTGTACGAAAGTTTATTGCTTGAATCTTTCTCTTTCCTATTTGCTTTTTCAGATTTTTCAGTTCTATTTTTTGTTTCTCTTTCTTCGATAAGTTTACTGCTTTCGTAAGAACGATAATCTGAATAATTACCCGGAAAATTTTCTACTTGACCTTCACCCTTAAATACAAAAAGATGGTCTACAATTTTGTCCATAAAGTACCGGTCATGTGAAACCACTATTAAACAACCCGGAAAGTCCAATAGAAAACTTTCTAAAACATTAAGTGTAACAATATCAAGGTCATTGGTAGGTTCATCTAATATCAAAAAATTAGGATTTTGAATCAAAACGGTACATAGATAAAGACGCTTGCGTTCTCCACCACTTAATTTCTCTACAAAGTCATATTGTTTTTTTCTATCAAATAAAAAACGCTCTAAAAGTTGTTGTGCCGAAATTTGGCGGCCTTTTTTTAAGGGAATAAAATCTCCGAATTCCCTAATTACGTCGATTACTTTTTGTCCCTCTTTTGGATTTATACCTCGTTGGGTGTAGTACCCGAATCTGATGGTATCTCCAATGACAATTTTACCAGAGTCTATAGATTCACTTCCTGTGAGAATGTTTAGAAAGGTTGATTTTCCTGTTCCGTTCTTACCAATAATACCAATACGTTCTCCTTTGGTAAAGCTATAGTCAAACTTATCTAAAATTGTCTTTTCACCGTATGATTTATTGATGCTGTGGAGTTCCACTATTTTACTGCCAAGGCGCTCCATATTCAATTCTAATTGAACTTCATGTTCTGTTCTACGTTGACTGGCCCTAGCTTTTATTTCATGAAAATCATCTATTCTAGACTTTGATTTTGTGGTTCTAGCTTTTGGCTGTTTGCGCATCCAATCCAACTCTTTTTTGAAAAGGATTTTACTTTTGTGTTGTTCAACGGCTTCACGTTCAAGTCGAGCAACTCTTTTATCTAAATAATACGAGTAGTTACCTTTATAACCATAAAGTTGATTGTCGTCTAACTCTATTATTTCATTGCATACTCGTTCTAGAAAATAACGGTCATGCGTTACCATAAACAAGGTTATGTTCTCTTTTTTAAAGAACTCTTCTAGCCACTCTATCATTTCTAGATCAAGATGGTTGGTGGGTTCATCTAAAATTAAAAGGTCAGGCTTGTTTATCAATGCATTTGCAAGTGCTAAGCGCTTTTTTTGCCCGCCAGAGAGTACGCCTACCTTTAAATGAAGTTCAGTAAGATTTAACTTGAAAAGTATTTGTTTGTACTGTGTTTCAAAATCCCAGGCGTTCAAACGTTCCATTGCCTCAAAGGCGCTTTGATAAGCTTCTTGGTCATCTGGATTTTGAACAGCTTCTTCATAATTGGCAATAACCTTCAATACTTCGTTGCCAGAATCGAAGATGGTTTCTTCTATCGTCAATTTGGGGTTTAAATCAGGTTCTTGTTCCAAAAAAGAGATTTTGATTCCTTTTCTAACCGTAATTTGTCCCGTTTCAGCCGAATCTTTACCTGAAATAATATTTAGAATAGAGGTCTTGCCACTTCCGTTTTTGGCGATAAGGGCTATTTTTTGATCTTTATTGATTCCAAATGAAATATTGGAGAACAATACCAATTCACCGTACGATTTCGAAATATTCTCTACAGTAAGTAGATTCATAAATATTTAATTAAGATTGAGACTTAAATTTTCTTCAGTAAGAATAAATACCGTACGACCAAAGCAAGCATTAAAGGGATGTTGAGTGGTGATAGAATTTGAATTTTTAAAATCCATATTAGAATAATAATTGCAATGCAAGCTAACGCAAACCACAAATAACTGCGAAGCCAGGTAGGTCTCTCTTTTTTTGAAATAAGGCTAAAAGCTACAAAAAGGTTTGCGGGCATTAACCATAAAAAGTTGAAATTTTTAATGGTAACAATGTGGTCGGTAGCTAACCATAACACTAAAATAAGTAGCCCCGCAATTCCGGAAATAAAAAATAATAAAAAATTTAGCCATTTATTGTTGCCATGATGTCTGTGGTCTAAAATGGTGATGGCAATTACAAAAGATAGAAACATCATAAACCAGAATAAGGGAGAAGTAAGAAGCGAATCTTGGTCGTTACCCGAATCTTCAGGGTAGTTTAAAATAGTACGTTCGCGCTTTAAAATTGGTTTGCCACTCTTCTTGGTATTATTTAATTGCTCCATGGCATAATAAGGCATGAACATATGTTCCCTGAGGGTTGCGGTTCTATCCGTAATGCCCCCAAATGCCAAATCAATACCAAATGCCCCCCAAGAGTTTAGGGGTAGATACTGTCTTACCAATTGTCTAAAAGTATATCTTTCTTTTAGGTGATTGTCATTGAATTCAATTTGATCTTTAAATTGATTTTCTAAAATATCGCCTGTAATCGTCGAGCAATTGTTAAAAAGGGGGTCGTAGGCATAGTCCCTATTTTCAGGTAGATAATTCGTTTCTAAAAATTGAAAAAGCTCTCTGGTCTCTTCTGGGTTCAAGTCCAAGATTTGCTCTTTTACCCATCGTTTTTCCAATTCATAATCGTAAAGAAAGTTTTCAAATCTTCTTCGGGATAATGAATAAATTAATTTCCCCTTTGCAAAATTCAGATAGAAATTAGGTTTATTAAAATCAAAAGTACCATAGTTGTATACTACATCGATACCCAGTTGGGTATCTTGTACTCTAAAGGCAGTATGGCCGAATGAGGAAAACAACTGATTGCCAGTAGCGCAGGTAAGCACACTTATTTGGGCTTTACTCGATAGTTCTGGTGTCTGAGAAGATAGTCTTAGACTAAATAGAAAAAAAGAAAATACTAATAACTTTAGTTTCATTGTTTGTAATACGTGCGCAAATATCAAAATAAAAACTAGCAATAGAATGACCAGCAAATATAAAAATGGATTTTTAGCTTATTTTTACGAAAAGCAAGTGTTTTTATGAAGCGACATATACCCAATTTTATCACCTTATTAAATGTCTTTAGTGGATGTGTTG
>CAYGUZ010000207.1:0-952 GCA_964353215.1 uncultured Flavobacteriaceae bacterium | reverse complement strand
TTTTCGCTGTTTTAAATCAGCTGGAATTTGCTGCTATTTTTGTGTTCTTGGGTATTTTCTTTGATTTTTTTGACGGTTTAGCCGCACGCTTATTAGATGTTCGAAGTGAACTAGGGGTGCAGTTAGATTCATTGGCCGATATGATTACCAGTGGTTTAGTGCCAGGTATCGTTATGTTTCAACTTTTTAACATGTCTCAGACAGGTGGATGGAATCTGGATGTATTTGGTGTGAGTACAAATGTTGAAATGCTTTCGCTAATAGGATTTATTATAACATTGGCCTCTGCCTATAGACTGGCCAAATTTAATATTGATGAGAACCAAGTTTCTTCATTTATCGGTTTGCCTACACCGGCGAATGCACTTTTAATTTTATCGTTACCGCTCATTTTGCTTTATCAGAACAATGACATTCTGAATGCTCTGATTTTAAATCAATGGTTTTTAATCGGAGTGACCTTGCTGAGCGCGTTTTTATTAAATTCAAAAATCGAATTGTTTTCTTTTAAACTGAATAATGCAGGTTTTAAAGAAAATGGAATAAAATACCTTTTTTTAATAGGTAGTTTGGTTTTGCTGCTCACCATGAAGTTTCTTGCGATACCTTTGATTATAGCCTTATATATTTTGGCTTCTATTCTAGTTAAAAAAGATTAATTTCTGTAGTAATTTTATAATTGAATGGTTAAATTACCTTATGAGACCATTAATATATACCGTAATAATTATCTCTTCTATTTTTAGTAATGTATTTGCCCAGGCAGCCAATACCTCAATTAATGAACTTGCCTTGAACTACGGACATTATTTTGAGTTGCCTAGAGAATCGGTTTTTCTTCATTTAAATAAAAGTACCTATATAGTTGGTGAGAATATTTGGTTTAAAGGATTTATTTATAATAGACGTGAAGGGTCCCCATTTAGAGAGACTTCAAACTTATATGTAGGTT
>CAYGUZ010000206.1:0-4337 GCA_964353215.1 uncultured Flavobacteriaceae bacterium | reverse complement strand
TTTGTATTCCGTGTTTAACCTCTACAGCTTCAAACTCTTTTCCTTTGTCATCTACTATATCAATATCTCCAATCCTTCCGCTTCTAGTGTCGGCAGAAGTATGGCTAACGATTTCAAGAAGTGTTTTCCCTTCAAATCTTTTAGCTTCTTTAATAAGACACTCATATGCCGCAAATAATGCTAAAACGGGAAGCCTGGAAGCCCCATCAGCTGTATATTTTGCATTAAAATGTTTTGTAAGAATTCTATTATTGTTGAAATTGGAAGATTGAGAGGTTTTACCAAGTTAATTTCTTGACTATTTCTCTTGATTATTAATGCTTGCAATATGTAGCTTAGGCACTTGTCTAAATCTTGTCCTTTTTGAATGAAATCAATTGTTTCTAAAAAAGAGCTTTTAAGTGAATCAGGTCTTATAGCTCCTGAGTAATTCTTATCGTAAGGCACTTTTTGTTCAAGAGAACGAGTTAGCCAACCGCTTTCTGCCATTGCAGGAAATTTTACACTTTTGAGAAATGGCGTTATATATTTTGTGTCAAATGTTCTGCCTGAATACCCATCATCAATACTAGTCTGATGATTTCGGATATCTTGTAAAGGATTTAAAATTTTGTAAACTAGGCTTGTTAGAATTACTGTTAGTACTCCTTTTGCAGATTCCGACTTGCTGAGTATTACGTCTAAATGCCTTGTTATTGTTTGTGGTAAATCAGATTTAATTTTATCGTCAGAACCAACTAATTTCATTGATTCGTCAAATGCTTTTTTAAGAAATGTAGTCGGCATCTTTTATTTTGATAGGTGTAAGTAATTGTTGTTTTATTTGACTTGCAACCTCTTTAATCATAGGTACAGCTACCGAATTTCCAACTTGTCTATATAATTCAGAACGGTTAGTAATCAGTCTAAATTTTTTTGGGAATCCCATTATTTTATAACACTCTTGAATAGTTAGTTTTCTAACTTTATTTTCGTGATAAATCCAAAACCTACCAGATGATTCTTGGGATGGCAAAGCAGGATGAACACCATCAGTTGAATAAATTCGGTTTGGTTGTTTATGAACTCGAGATAAATGTTCTGTATTTGGTCGAACACCTGCTTTACGAATCGTTTTATTTCTATAACCTGCGAAAATGAGTCCTGAATCTTGTGTTTTCATTTCCTCAAGGATAGTATATGGCTCGTCTAAAAATTCAAATTCATTTTCTTTATCTAAAAAATCTTTTAAAACTGGCTTTGGTTTAGTTTTTAATTTAGAGAAATCAAATTTTTTCATTTTATGACCTATTATGATTATTCGCTCTCTATTTTGAGGAACGCCAAAATCAGATGCATTTAATACCTTTTTAGAAACTTTGTAGCCTAACTCTTCTAAATGCTGAATGATTGTAGCAAGCGTTCTTTTTTTATCGTGATATAAAAGGTGTTTTACATTTTCTAATAACACAACCTCTGGCTCTCTTTTTTCAATGATTTTAAATACGTGATAAATCAAAGTTCCTCTAGTATCTTCAAAGCCTTTCATTTTTCCTGATATACTAAAGGGTTGACAAGGAAATCCTGCACATAAAACATTATGTTTGGGAACAATATTCAAGTCAAGTTTAGTTATATCTCCAAATGGCACTTCTCCAAAATTTAATTCGTAGGCTCTTTGAGCGTGATAATTAAATTCAGATGAAAAAACACACTTTCCACCTAGTTCTTGCATAGGTATTCTAAATCCACCAATTCCTGCAAAAAGGTCAATGAAAGTAAATTCTGGAGTTTGAGGACTCGGAAATGGAATATCCCATTTAATAGGGAGCATTGCCTGCAACTCTGGTTCGGAAGCTATACTTAAGTCATTATGTTGTTGGTTGTAATATTCAACCGCTTTTTTCCTAAATGATTTCGAAACACCTTTAGTGTGGTTGTGAAGATAGTGAGTGAAAAATGCTAAATCTTCGGCATTTCCATTCATATTTTCAATATCTAAATCTTTACGGATTTTTGAATATTTGAGCATTTCAAGTTTTGTGTTACAGATTTTCCTTCTGAAGAGTTAAATTTTCAACATATTTTTTAGCTAATTTCGAAGAAATTTCACTTATTCACTAGGCCATTCAATTACTTCTATAATATACTTTTCAACAATTCTAAACCGCCTCTTTCTTCTCACTCACCCTTCGACTACGCTCAGGATTTACGCATGGCCTGTAAATGCAAATTTGTCCAAACATCAACGCATCACACAATCTAACTGACTTTTTTCTCAGAAAGATATTTCCAATAGCGTTTAGGTACATGTTGGGTGTGCAGTTTTCTATTGATGCGTGATTTTATATTGGTGCTTTGAAAGTAGTTGTTCCATAATTCTTGGTAATCGTATTCGTTACTCGTAAAAGCTTTGCTTTTGCGCGTTCGGTTAAAATGGATTTCTGCTAAATCCAATGATACAATTTCTACACGCTCCAAGTTGTAGAATATGCCATACCCACGTTTTACATCATAAATTAACCTCTGCTGGTCTGCATAACGATTGCGAAAGTGTTTAGAGATAAGGGGCAAGACATCAAAATCAGGCTCAATATTCGCAAAGTAGATATCGTCTTTTGTCAATTGAAAACGAACAAAGGCTTCCATGCGGTGTTTTTCACGGCCTACTTTACGTGCCAATTGCGAAATGTACAAAACAGTACTATCTGAAAAATCCGCTTGTTTTTTATCCTTAGAAGACATTAGTTTTTGAATATAGGTATAGCACATCATTTCAACCCCTTCCATTTCGCTTAAAAAAGCAAAATAGATTGTGGTAATGGCGTTATTGCTTTTTGCACGAACCCCGTTCCATACCCGTTTTGCTTTTTCGACATTGGTAAAAATGGTCTCGGTCTCAGAAAATAACCCGTTTTGGCGTTGGGTATTTCGTTGTATGTCGGCCACTTGTAGCTTTTCTTCAAAAGCGATAAAAACTGCCGTTAGAAAGCCGTTAAAGCTTCCGTCATAAATTAAAGTTGTTGAATTTTTCATAGTATTCTATTTTTTGAAAAGTCATTTCGAACGCATGTGAGAAATCTAGATTTCTCAGTCGCTAGCTTCTTCGAAATGACTAGCGTTATCTGAGTATTCTTCTTTTTAGACGAACCAAGGTCTTTTTAAACCTGGTTTTAAAGACAATGTATTCGTAGCCTAGTTTTAGAATGGCTTCCCTACTATGTTCCAGAAAATCAGTTTGTCTTTGAGTTTGTAGTGTGTTCATAATTGTAATTTTTGAAGTCATTTTGAGCGTACGTGGAAAATTTAGATTTCTCAGTCGCAAGCTTCTTCGAAATGACTTTCGTTACTAGTTAAACAATGCTAATTGTGTACTGTACTGATTTCGAAACTTCCCGGAAGAGTTTTGCAAAATCTTTCCTTTTATCTTCTCCGCATCCAAATCTTTACGTTCCCAATTGCGTGAGTCGCATACCATAAAGTATTTGGCGCGGTTGAGGGCCACTCCGATTTTCTTGAGGTGGTCCCAGTTCAATTTTCTAAACTTTCTGGCATTTATGATTTTGTGCACCGAGCGCATTCCCAATCCTGGAACCCTAGCTAGCATGCGTTTATCCGCCTTATTGATATCTACAGGAAAATACTGCATGTTGCGTAGCGCCCAAGAAAGCTTAGGATCAACGTCTACATCTAAATTAGGGTGGTCGTCGTTAACGATTTCATTTACCGCAAAGCCATAAAAGCGCAATAACCAATCTGTCTGGTATAGTCGATTTTCGCGGAGCATAGGTACCTGTGAACCAATGGCAGGCAATCTATTATCTTCTGCAACAGGCACATAGCCGGAATAATAGACACGCTTCATATGATACTTTTTATAATAGTGTGCAGCGGAAAACATAATGTCCTTATCACTTTCTCCTGTTGCCCCGATAATCATTTGGGTACTTTGGCCAGCTGGCGCATATTTTGGAGTGCTTTTAATGATTTTTCGCTCATTTTGGTAACGAATAAGTTCGTTTTTCACCTTAAGCATGGGTTTGGTGAAATCTTCATGTTTTTTATCGGGCGCCAATAATTTAAGGCCTGATATGGTGGGGACTTCTATGTTAACAGATAAACGGTCAGCATACAATCCGGCCTCATACATTAATTCATCACTGGCTCCGGGAATGGACTTTAAATGGATATAGCCATTAAAATTTTCCTCCTCCCGCAGCTTTTTGGCGACGGAAATCAAGCGTTCCATGGTATAATCTGGGCTTTTAAATATCCCTGAACTTAAAAACAGCCCTTCGATATAGTTACGACGGTAAAAGTTAATGGTCAGGTCTACCACTTCTTGAATTTTAAAAGCG
>CAYGUZ010000205.1:0-4368 GCA_964353215.1 uncultured Flavobacteriaceae bacterium | reverse complement strand
GTATTTATTTTTTACCAATATAATCCTTCACCTCTAAATTTTAACCCAGCGGCTACCGAAGCGGTTTTAAACTCAGCGTATTCAGAAGACTATAAAGCATTACAAGAAGGCCATATCGAATTACAACTAGAAAAAAAAATGGCGCAAAGTGAGTTTTCTTCGGCGCTCAAGCTTAAAGATTTAAATGCGATAGAACAGGCCAAAATAGATGTTATTGCCGTTAACAAAACCGAAATGGCCGGGCGAAAAACGGCAAAAGACTTAATAAGTAAGGCAGATGAAAACGTGCAGATCAATGATAAGGATTATGTATTTATCCATTTCATTTTAAATAACTTGCCAATGGGCCTCGTAGGCCTACTACTGGCGGTTATTTTATATGCGGCAATGTCTTCGACAGCTTCTGAATTAAATGCACTTGGTACTATAACGGCCCTGGACTTATATAAGAGAAATAAAAAAGGTGATTTTACCCAAAAGCACTACTTGAACGCTAGTAAATTTTTTACTTTAATTTGGGGTGTTATCGCTATTCTTATTGCCTGCGTTGCCGACCTTTTTGATAACTTGATTCAGCTCGTGAATATTATTGGCTCCATATTTTATGGTAACGTTTTGGGCATATTTTTATTGGCATTTTTCTTCAAATTTGTAAAAGGTAACGCAGTATTTGTGGCTGCAATTATCACGCAGATTATCATTTTCATTCTATACTTTGTTTTGATTGCGCCATACGAAAGCGGACAAGAAAAACTAGGTTATTTGTGGCTTAATGCCATTGGTTGCGGACTCGTTATCGCTCTGGCCGCGCTTATCGAAGCTTTCGACCGCACCTTGCGCAAACCGCCTATTACAGTTTAATAACCTGAGAGCCTACGATTAGAAAAATCCCTGAAAACAGGGTTTATGTGAGTTACCATACCGACTACTTTAGCATAAAAAACCAGTCATGCATAAAATAGTCCCTTTACTTTGTATTACAATTCTTATTTCATGCAACTCCGTTGGGAAATCGGAATCTATAGCGCAACAGGTAACTGTACCCGAAAATTATGAAAAAGTCGATGTTTTACCGCATGCAGTGCTTTACGATACGGCCTTAGAACTAGATTTTATCAAAACTGCGAATGAGGGAGATGCAGAATTCATAGTTGGCGAAGTTATTATTACAAGTAAAAGATGGGCATCGACCTTTAATGAATATGGGCAAATAGTTGCAAGATCTAGAAGCGCTGCAGTGATTGCAAATAAAGAAGACAAATGCTATGTTCAGAGCTTGGTTTTTGAACAAAAAGGTGATGGAGAAAGTTTCAACGAAACCAAAATTGTCAAAAAATCTAATTGGAATACTTTTGACTGTACTATATTGGAAAATAAAAACCCTGACACAATTGCCAGGGTTCAATTCGAAAATTAAGTCTTGACTATAAAGCTCCCCATTCTTTCAGCGAGTCTTTATTCATCTTAACATAGTCCATATTGCCTGCTTCTTCGGCAGCGGCAAGTGACTTTTTTGCTGTCGCTATCGCGCCTTTCTTATCACCTGACTTGGCCAGAATGAGCGACTGTTGTCTTAGCTGCCAGAAAGCTGGTTTTTCGACCATGGCCATAGCTTTGTCCATCCAATCTTTAGCTTTGCCAATATCTTTGCCCTCATTGGCATAGTACACAGCAGCTGCATAATAATCACCTGCCGAAGGTCCTGCCATTACTTTTTCGATACTCTTCACTACCTCGGCATCTGTTTTAACTCCGAAAGGAACTGCCACATAAGTGTTTTCCCAAATAATACCAAGATTAGCACCATTATTGGTAACATCATCAATAGTTATTGTGAATGTTTCTACGGGCATATCCATTTTATAAACTGGAACCGTAGTTTTTGCCACTACCTTTGCGTCGTCCCAATTTCTTGGGGTACCTCCACCTTGGGTGTCCGTATAAAAGAACACTTCCCAATTCTCTTTTCCAGGTTTTGTAAAAATTGAATACGTACCTGCCTTAACTTCTTGGTTTGCAATTGTCACATCCTTATCAAAACTAATTTTTGTGTAAGCATTCGCACCTGTTCTCCACAATTTATCAAAAGGCACCAAATCTCCATAAATTGTTCTACCACGCATTGATGGTCTAGAATAATCAACAGTAACCTCGGTTAAACCTACCGTCTGCCAAATCTTTGAAGAGGTACTTGGTTGTGGCGTTGTTATCTGTGCACTCAAGGTACATGTCAATAAGGCAACGAAAGAAAATAATACTAATTTTTTCATGATATCAGTGTTTAATCGATTAAAGCGTAAAACTAGTTATAAAGAAAAGTTGTAAATGTTAACAAATGCTTAAATAACAAGCCATTTTAATTTGAAAAACGAGTAGGTCTTGCCAAGTCAGCCTAATTCTTTCTAAGCTGAAAAGTTTATTAATTTTTGTTTAACTTTTCTTATTTCAAATTAAACAAAATTACAATTATCTTTGTTAAAATTCTTTTATGAAACTTTACCAACTAAAGGCCAAACAGGCCCTGCCAATTTCTAAGAATGAAGCTTGGGACTTTTTATCTGACCCAAAAAACTTAGCCGTAATAACGCCAGACCACATGGGCTTCACGATTTTAGATGGGGCTGACAGGCCCATGTTTCAAGGGCAGATTATACAATATATCGTTAAGCCTTTCGCAGGATACAGTACCAAATGGGTTACTGAAATCACGCACGTAAAAGAGGGCGAATATTTTGTAGATGAACAGCGTTTTGGCCCTTACACTTTATGGCACCATAAGCACTTTATAAAAGAAATTGATGGTGGGGTAGAAATGGAAGACATCATTGATTATAAAATTCCGTTCGGGTTTTTAGGGCAATTGGCCCATCCGCTAGTGGTAAAAAAACAATTACGACAAATTTTCGAGTACCGCGAAACAAAACTTAACGAGTTGTTCGGTAAGCTTGAAGGCAAAAAGAACAGTATAGAATTAAAATCGATATAATATGCAAAAAAATATTCTACTGGTAGGTGGCTCACATGGTATAGGTTTTGAGATAGCTAAAGCACTTCAAAATCAATTTACCATATACGTTGCCTCAAGAACCAACGATGAACTTGGCAATCTAGAAGTTAATTACATTTCTTTTGATGCCACCACAGATACCTTTGAAGAATCAGAACTGCCAAATGAGCTACATGGGTTTGTGTATTGCCCGGGCAGTATTAATCTAAAACCTTTTAAAATGCTATCTATTGACACTTTTAAAGAAGATATGGAGCTTAACTTCTTTTCTTTGGTCAAGGTTGTGAAGACTGTTATGCCTAAAATGGCAGATGGCTCAAGTATGGTGTTCTTTAGCACAGTCGCCGTCGCAACAGGAATGCCCTTTCACACGAGTGTAGCAGCGGCAAAAGGTGCAATTGAAGGTTTTGCAAAGTCTTTGGCAGCAGAGTATTCGCCAAAGGTGAGGGTAAACACGATAGCCCCTTCATTAGTAGATACGACCCTGGCAAAACGTCTATTAAACAATGATAGAAAAAGAGAGCTTATGAACGAGCGCCACCCTTTGAAAAGAGTTGGTGAAGCAAAGGACATAGCCAATCTTGCCTGCTTTTTACTTAAAGAAGATAGTTCTTGGGTTACTGGGCAAAGTATTGGCATTGATGGTGGTATATCTACCTTAAATGTAAATTAATGGCGAAAGAGGCAAGTGTATTTTGGTATAGGCGCGACTTGCGTTTAGATGATAATGTGGGTCTCTACCATGCTTTAAAAGGTGAATCTGCCGTACTGCCCATTTTTATTTTTGATACTGAAATTTTAGAAAAACTACCTAAAACCGATGCGCGTGTTGGTTTTATACATCGGCAACTGGTAAAAATCAGAAAAAAATTACGGTCAGACTTTAATAGCGACTTGGGCATCTACCATGGAAAACCTTTGGATGTTTTTGATGCCTTGTCTAAGGAATTTAGCATCGATACGGTATTTACCAACCACGATTATGAACCTTATGCCAAACAGCGTGATAAAGAAGTTGCAAAATTCTTGACGGACAAAGGCATCGGTTTTAAAACCTTTAAGGATCAGGTGATTTTTGAAAAAAGTGAGATTGTCAAAGGTGATGGCAAACCGTATGTCGTATATACCCCGTTTAAAAATAAATGGAAAGAACAATTCAATCCGTCAGTAGACTTGGTAGAATATCAACCAGATTTTGCTAACCTCTTACAAAATAAGCGCTTTGCAGATTGCAAATTAGAAAATCTAGGTTTTCAAAAATCAGACATTGAAGTGCCTGATTTTGTCGTAACAAAAGACCTGATTCAGAATTATGAGGATACCCGAAACTTTCCGGCCATTGAAAATGGTACTTCTAGATT
>CAYGUZ010000204.1:0-4368 GCA_964353215.1 uncultured Flavobacteriaceae bacterium | reverse complement strand
GTTTTACTAAAATGAAGTTAAAGCTCTACTTGGCTAATTGATGATGCGGCATTCGCCCGCGGCGACCAAAATTGACCCATGCTATGCATTCACGCACTTTTGCAAGCCTGCACAAAGGGCAACACCAAATTGAAAAAATGGTAGGATAAGGGAGATATTTAGAAAATACGCCGCCAAAGCAGAAATCAATGCAACATATCAGGACGCCAAATGCAATCTGGCACGTCAAATTTTAATTCCAATACCACAAAATCGCACAAGTTAATGTCCGCTAACACGGGACTACTTGACGCACAATGTCATATAAAAAACAGAAGTCCGATTCTAATGACATTGTTAACAGGATTTTGCTATATTTCCTTAGAAATCATCAAACTGCATATAGCAGGTCGATATCAAATTATGGCACATTGATAAACTCACAAAATATGTACACAATTAATTCTATTCAGAAATCTATTCTATTTATACTACTTATACTGGTATTTAATTCCTGTACGGAAAAAAAAACAAGGAAATCTAACAATGATGAAGTAAATGATTCGAAAATCGAACTAAACCCAAAAGTGATTCAATTAATGGAAGAATTCAAAATTAAAGGAGCTGGAATTGGGTTCATTGAAAAGGGCGTACTGGTTAAAACAGAATACTATGGTGAACAAAGTCCTAACATTCCCGTTTCCGATAGCACAATGTTTAATGTCGCTTCAGTAACAAAAGCAATTACTTCAGAATTATTTTTAAGGTTAGCTGCCAAAGGAGAAGTTACTCTAGACGAACCAATCTCAGACTATTATATATATGCAGACATTTCGAATGACCCGAGACATAAATTATTAACTCCAAGAATTATATTGACTCATCAAACAGGCTTTAAAAATTGGCCTTATGAATATGAAGATGGTAAATTAGCATTTGTTGCAGATCCAGGAACAAAATTTGGCTATTCTGGTATTGGATTTTACATATTAGCACGATTCTTAGAAGAGAAAATGACTTCAACATTTCCACATTTAGTAGAAGAAATAATTTTCAAACCTTTAGGCATGAACCATTCATCAATTGTTATAGAGGATTGGTTCAATGATAAGCGTCCAATTCCGGTAGATGCAAATGGAGAATATATGGAACCTTACGATTTGAATATAGGCTACTGGAATCCGGCAGACGAATTGCACGTTTCTGTTGATGACTATGCCAAATTTTTGATTAGTTCGATTAACAATGAAGGCTTGAATCAAAAACTGGTTGCTGAAAGAGAGGAAATTTTATCCGACTTGACTAATGATCCAATATTTGGTACAAAAGAGAGCACAAAAGATGTTTTTTATCCACCTTCTTATGGTTATGGATTAGGATGGATGGTTTTTGATTATGGTGATGGAAATAAGAACATACAACACGGCGGAAATGATAAAGGAGAAGCTGGAATGGGATATTTTCATACAAAAACTAAAAATGGATTGGTCGTATTTCTAAACGGCGGTAATGGCGCATTTATGCTTCCAAAAATTGTAGAATTATTAGACGATGAACAAAAATATACATCGGTCTACAACTATATATTTGAGAAGTTCTATTCTGAGTGAAGAATATTCAAAAAAAAAAGACAGGTTACTATTCTTCGCGCTATACCAACTATTGGTGTAGCCTTATGCATGAAAATGGAATGAGCGGAATTGAAATCTGGTAAGGCCAATAGCCATTGTGGCAATGATTATTCTATGTGTAAGCCTATCACTATTTTTCATACAATTGGCCAGAAATCTCATTGCCAATAAGTTTTGGGATTTTTCCATTCAATTCTTTGGGATAATATCTATGCTGTTTACAGCTTTAATCTTTACAAGATATTACGATTTAACGACGACATTATCGAGCATATTTGAAACAGTTGCCGTTGTGGGAGTTTTATAAAAGTACTATGACATTTTTTAAAATAATTGGAATAATTTGTTTAATGCTCTTAACATTTAACAACTCTATATCTATTACACAAAACATTCGATTGAGTACTTACCGTTGTATCAAAAAATCACTTTTAGCATAGTTTCGATTTGGGTTATGGCAATCAATCTATTATTACCGAAAAAAAGTGCTGCAAGGTTTGTAATTAATTACCTTGATAATTGCCCGTTTAAACAATTTTTAATAACTACGCCACTTCGCAGTAGCCTCAAAAACGTGTTCTAAAATTTTTTGCTCTGTAGTATCAAACTCCAACCCTCTGCGCCCCATCATAGCAGTGGCAGTTTCAAAAGCCTTATTGGTGCGATATTCAGTAAAGCCAGAGGCCCCGCCCCAGCTATAACTCGGTATAAAATTACGTGGAAAACCGCTACCAAAAATATTGGCGCTCACCCCGATTACGGTACCTGTATTAAACATGGTATTAATACCACATTTGCTATGATCGCCCATCATTAGGCCACAAAATTGGAGTCCGGTTTTGGCAAAACCTTCGGTTTCATAACTCCATAGGCGCACAGTGGCATAATTATTTTTAAGATTAGAAGTGTTAGTGTCGGCTCCCAAATTACACCACTCCCCTAACACTGAATTGCCTAGAAAGCCTTCATGCCCTTTATTTGAATAGGCAAACAACACAGCATTATTAACTTCACCCCCTACCTTGCAATATGGGCCAAAAGTAGAAGCCCCATAAATCTTTGCGCCCATTTTTAAAACCGCATTATCACAAAGTGCCAAAGCGCCCCGTACAATGCTACCTTCCATAATTTCAGCATTTTTACCAACATAAATAGGACCTGTTTCAGCATTTAAAATGCTACAACTCACTTTTGCCCCTTCTTCTAAAAATATATGCGCTGCATTGATAACGGTATTACTTTCGGCAATAGGCTGGCTTTTTCTTCCTTTGGTCAGCAATTCGAAATCAGCTGTAATGGCCTCATGATTTTTAGCGAAAATGTCACACGTGTTTTTTACCGTTAGCACTTCTTCTTCGAAGGCCTTGATTTCATATTCAGATGGATCCAACTCCTGTTTAGGGTCATTGGTGACATAAGCGATAATGACACCATCAGATGCAATAGCCTCTTTTTGTTTTAAATTTTTTATTACTTCTACCAGCTTAGCATTGGGCAAATACGACGCATTGACGACCGTATTCTCACTTTTACTATGCATCGGAAACTTTTGTGCCAAATAGGCTTCTGTATGATAACTGCAGCTAGTGCTGAGCCATTTATCCCACTTTTCTCTAATGGTCAATATACCAATGCGAATTTCTGCCACTGGCCTTGTATAGGTAAATGGTAATAAAGCATTTCTATTCGGACCGTCAGAAAGAATAAAATTCATAGTGCACATTTTAGCTAAAGTGGTACGCCATTTAATATATAATTACGGCATAAGGTGTAAAAATAAAAAACGCCCTTGAAAGAAATCAAGGACGTTTGAATTATATTTTTTTAGAAAGCGGCTACTATTCGGCTTTCTTTTCTTTTTTATCGAATTTCTTGTACTTGTTCTTGAACTTATCAATTCTACCAGCTGTATCGATAAGTTTTGTTTTTCCAGTATAGAAAGGATGTGACGTTCTAGAAATCTCCAACTTGATTAATGGATACTCAACACCATCCACAGTGATGTTTTCTTTTGCTTCGGCAGTTGACTTTGTAATGAAGACATCATCATTGGACATGTCTTTAAAAGCGACTAACCTATAACTTTCAGGATGTATACCTTGTTTCATTGTATTTTTTATTTTCGCACACCCATTCCGACAGGCGTATATTTTGAGGGTGCAAATTTAATGATTTCTATGAATAGTACAACTTCTAGTTACTAAAAAAGAAAAAAATGTACTTTTAAATGTAACAAAACCAAGTTTGTTGTCACTAACATCAGTAAAATACCCAACTAAAAGTTTATAAAATGGAAGAGAGCGAAGTAATAAGTATAAAAGAACATGCACTTACCTTAGCCATAATAATTGCAGTTTCAAGAGTAGTGATTGATTTTATTCCGAAAATTTTAGACACTTCACCAATAGTTTATTATTCCACATTCGTAGTATGCTTTATAGCAGAAATAATATTTATCAGATATGCAATAAAAAAGTTTAAAACACTAAATAATTCGCAATTAAATGTAAATCAAGCAATTACCATCGGCTTAATAATAATGGTAATTACAGGCTTAGTATTTGGTTTGTCCAGTTATGTATACGATAAATTTCTTGATCCAAATTTTGCAACAAACATGACATTGAAGTGGGGACAAATGTGGGGTGCTGAAGCAGAGCAAGCTGTTTTAGAGCAGCTTGAAAAGAATCCTCCTAAACCTAAAATTCTGAACATTTTTATCCTTGCAGCTTGGTTCAGCTTTTTAGGACTTATTATA
>CAYGUZ010000203.1:0-4375 GCA_964353215.1 uncultured Flavobacteriaceae bacterium | reverse complement strand
AAATAGAATAGACCCTTTTATCGACAAAACTCCTATTCTCACTTCTTCGCTGCTTAACGAGTGGCTAGGTCACGAGATTTATTTTAAAGCCGAAAACTTTCAAAAAATAGGTGCTTTTAAGGCTAGGGGAGGGGTAAACACCTTAGCTTGGCTTTTAGAAAACGGACATAAGCCCAAGCAAATTGTAGCCAATAGCTCTGGTAACCATGCACAAGCTGTAGCCTTTGCCGCTAAGCAGTTTAACATTCCTGCTACGATATTTATGGCAGCCTATTCCTCAAAAGTAAAGGTGCAGGCTACAAAAGCCTACGGAGCGGAGGTTGTACTTAGCGAAACCAGGGATATTACGGATGCAAAAGTGGCGGAGGCAGCAAAGGAAGAAGGTGTTTTTTGGATCCCCCCTTTTAACCACGAACAGGTCATTTGTGGTCAGGGCACTGCGGCCTATGAAGCGTTAACCGAGTTAAAAAATATAGATGCCGTGTTCACCCCTTGTGGCGGTGGCGGACTCACATCAGGTTCTTTGATCGCTACTCGCGAATTGGCCCCTAGGGCGAAGATGTTTGGGGTCGAGCCTTTAAATGCCAATGATGCAGCAGAATCTTTGCGAAAAGGAAGTATTCAACGCTTATCGGAGGTGCCAGATACCCTTGCAGATGGCGCCATGACCATGGCAGTGGGTGACATTACTTTTGAGTATTTAAAGCAACTGGATGGTTTCTATGAAATTGAAGAGGAGTATTTAATCTATTGGACCCAATGGCTTACCCATTTGCTTAAATGTAGAATAGAGCCAACCTGTGCCATGCCTATGGAAGCTATTCGTAGATGGTTGCAAACCCAAAAAACAAAACAACGGGTGTTGATGGTGATTTCTGGGGGTAATGTAGACCAAGCAACAACACAAAAAATCTGGGCAAAAGATTGTCTTGTTCAAGAACCTAGACTGTTTGAATTATAAATACCATTAATCGCCTATAAAACATAATGATTTATAAATGAAGGCTTTATTTGCATAAATTTATCAGCCGGATATCATCAGTAACTATATCCAACTGTTGTATAAAATATCAAAATACGAAAGAAATTAATGAATAAATTTGAATCATTTGACCCATTAAAAGCGAAAAGCACAGCAGATACAGACGTTGCGGCTATCGCTCAAAAAAGAGAAATAAAAAATATTTTAAGTTCCTATGTTGGATGGTATGACCCATTTTCTGAATTAATACAAAACTCACTCGATTCGTTAGAATTGCGGTTAGAAAATAAAGAAAAAGACTATGTTCCAAAAATATGGATTACCATAGATATCCAAGATAACTCATTAAATGTTACAGATAATGGAGTGGGATTATCAGAAGAACAGTTTAAACAATTTTTATGCCCAGATATTTCGTTCAAATCTGGTAAAACTAGAGGACATAAAGGTGTCGGAGCGACATATCTAGCATATGGGTTTAATCATATTCAAGTTGCCACTAAATCTGGGGCTTATAGCGCAGTAGGTAAAATGGAGAATGCAAGAACCTGGTTAAGTGATGAAAATCCATCAGGTAATCCAAAAATTAAATCAGATGATTCAGGAGTAAGAGATTCTAATTTTAATAAAGTTGACAACGGAGTTTCTATCTATGTTAAATTTGACAAATTCACACATCCAAAAGATTTAAAATGGTTAGTTTCTAAATCAGCTGAAAATTGGTATAAAATCTTGTCGGTAAAAACAGGATTAGGAGCTTTTAATGAGAATAATGAAATAAAAATAACTGTAATTGTAATTGACAAAAACGGTGACAGTTCGGAATTTGTTAAACAAGGAACTGGATATTATTTTCCGCATTTAGCAATAGCTAAAACGAGAACTGTAAAAGAAATTGCAGATAAAGAAGCAGACCTTTTTAAGAAAAAAGGAGCCAATTTTATTTTACCATCAAAATATAAAAATTTAGATGCCATATATCAAAAATGGAAAAGCAAAGACTTACTTGAATTAGAAAAAAATGGGCAGTTAAAATTATCCGAAGAGGATAAAGAAATAATAACTAATCATACACCTAGCGTATATATAATATATGTTTATTCAGTTAAGATTTGGGACGCTATAAACAAAAAGCTAAATGTTAGAAATGGCGTTTCAATTTTATATGGTGGAATTCAAATTGCAGCAAATAATATGCCTCAAGGAGAGACAATTCAAATTCCCCTAAATAGAAACATTGGTAGACAAAATCAAATACATTCATTAATACATTTTGATAATTGTAGTGCTGACCTTGGTAGAAAAGGATTTCAAAGTGATATCGTTGAATTCGCTAAGGAAATTTCTAAAAAGATTGCAGACGGACCTTTGCAGAAATTAAAACGTTCTTTAAGAGTTAATACTGGAGCTATACCTAATCTTAAGAGAGAGACAAAAGTGGAGGATTGGAAATCTGATATGGCAACTCACGAGTCTGAATACCCTCTAAATATTAATAACGAAAATTTCTTTTTGCCTTCAAGAAGAATATCTATTTCTTCGCTGCCAACAAGAGAACAAGATGCTATTGCATTATTTAATCAACTTTTAGCTGGAGGTGTTATCAGAGGATTAAGGGTAATGTCAACTAATGAAAGACTGACTTATGACGGTTTAATAAGAGTAGTTATTGACCCACCACAAGAGCATCATCTTTATGATGAACAGAAAAACCCATTAGGAGTTGAAGATTCTGTAATAGAAGAGTTTGAATTACCATTTATTAGCGCACCACGAATTCTAGAGTACAAATATTCTTTAGATGGTCTTATAGAAGATATTGAAAATGGAACAAAAAATTCAAATGATGTTAGTCTCGTAGTTTGTTGGGAAACAGGAGAAGAATTTAGACAAAATTACCATATAACCTCTTTACTAGACCCAGATAACTTAAACTTAAGAGAATATCACGGAATTACTCATATTATGACAAATTTAAATACAAACCAAAAGGAAATGGATTTAATCGTTTTAAGTGAGTTAATTGAATTTTTGAATAATCCTGCCGAAACAATAGAAGTTCAAGTTGAAAAATACGAGGAGTAAAGTACTCTGCACAACAACGTATCCTATGAAAAGCCTTAGTCAAGTTCTTAAAAGTTAATTAATATTTTCTTTTTACTTTAAACCACCTTTTTTTTCTTTTAATATAACTTACTCCGCATCCTATTTGTGATACACCTTTTTATAAGGGTTTACCGGCATCTGTATGATTATAAATTATAATAAACTCGGCCACTTGCTGTAAAGATGTGATTCCAATTTCTTGGATCACCCACGTTGTTTCCTCTTATTGTGGTGATACAAAGAATACTCAAAGATATTGATGTGGAAGAGATTAAAGGTATTTTGATTATAATACCAATTGGCATTTAGTAATTGGTGTTAATAGCCTCATTGGAGCATGATAAAGTAGAATTTGGCAAATCTTGTTTGCAGTCAACTACTTTGCTTATTTTTGCGCAAAACCGATTAGATGTCATCAGACGCCAGTAAAAGATATGCCCAGCGAGGTGTTTCCGCTTCAAAAGAAGATGTTCATAATGCCATAAAGAATATAGATAAAGGGCTTTTTCCCAAAGCGTTTTGTAAGATTGTTCCTGACCATTTAACGGGCAGTGAAGACCACTGTTTGGTGATGCATGCCGATGGAGCGGGTACCAAGTCTTCGCTAGCTTATATGTATTGGAAGGAAACTGGTGATGTTTCTGTTTGGAAAGGTATTGCGCAAGATGCACTCATTATGAACATAGATGATTTAATTTGTGTTGGTGCGACCGATAACATCATGCTTTCTTCTACCATCGGGCGTAATAAAAATTTGATCCCAGGAGAAGTGATTTCAGCAATTATCAATGGTACTGAAGAATTGATTGCTGATTTAAAAGCTTACGGAATGACCATTCATTCCACAGGAGGTGAAACTGCCGATGTAGGCGATTTGGTAAGAACCATAATCGTTGATTCTACGGTTACCGCAAGAATGGAGCGCGATCAGGTTATAGACAATGCCAATATAAAAGCTGGAGATGTTATTGTCGGGCTTGCTTCTTTTGGCCAAGCTACCTATGAAAAAGAATACAATGGCGGTATGGGAAGCAATGGTTTGACATCTGCGCGCCATGATGTATTCTCAAAGTATTTGGCAGAGAAATATCCAGAAAGCTTTGATGCCTCAGTACCTGAAAATTTAGTGTATTCGGGTAAAACAAAACTAACCGATTCGGTAGAAAATGCCCCGCTGAATGCGGGTAAATTAGTATTGTCGCCAACACGAACATATGCACCTATAGTAAAGCGGATTCTCGAAAAATATAGCGCTCAAGAGATTCATGGTATGGTGCATTGCAGCGG
>CAYGUZ010000202.1:1901-4379 GCA_964353215.1 uncultured Flavobacteriaceae bacterium | reverse complement strand
ATCAACTTCTTTTTCAATACCGGCATATTCGAATAGATTTTTCGGAATCTGCAATCGCCCGGTATCTTCATCAACAGGCACTTCTTTCAAACCCGCAGTAAATCGCATTAAGAACAATTCGAATTGCTTGCCCCTACCACCTTTCTTCATCACTTTTTGCATCACCTCGTCAAACTTCACCTTAGGATGAAGCTCTAGACAGGTTTTGAACACGGCACGCTTAATAACGAACTCATCCTTGATGTAAGGGAAGAGCTTATTTTTTAACGAGGTAGGAAGGTTTATTCTCCCTTTCGCATCAGCTTTGCATTCGTATTGTCCGACGATTGAAGTCAACTAAAAGTGTGTTAATTACAATTAATAACCCAAATATATAGATTTTATTTACAGATATTTCCACAAAAATCCACTTTGTTAATAAATTTTCCACTTTAAAATTATTAAATCCCACCTTTTCAAAATAAAAAATGGTCATTTTAGATAGATTTCGCAACTTTTAAGAACTGCAGAACGAACGATTTTGAATGATATGAAATGCCTATATTTGCCGTTCTTGACCAACTAACTTAGATGGAAGACCAAATTATTTCTGAAGGCAAATACAGATACATAGAAATTGGTGAAGGCACTCCTATAATTATACTTCACGGACTTATGGGGGGACTTAGTAATTTTCATGGTGTTACCAATTATTTTCCTGAAAAAGGATATAAAGTTTTGGTGCCAGAGCTACCCATCTATGACATGCCAATGTTGAAAACCACAGTCAAGAATTTTGCGAAGTTCTTAGAAGGTTTCATAGAATTCAAGGGTTTAAAAGATGTCATTCTTCTAGGGAACTCTTTGGGCGGCCATATTGGTTTGCTCCATACTAAAATGTTTCCTGAAATGGTCAAGGCCTTAGTGATTACAGGCAGTTCTGGACTCTATGAAAGCGCAATGGGCGACGGTTACCCAAAAAGAGGAGATTATGAGTTTATAAAGAAAAAAGCGCAAGATGTTTTCTACGACCCAGAGGTTGCTACAAAAGAAATTGTCGATGAAGTTTTTGCAACGGTAAACGACCGTATGAAGTTGGTCAAAACATTGGCGATCGCCAAAAGTGCCATAAGACATAATATGTCTAAAGATTTGCCTAAAATGAAAACCCCAACCTGTATTATTTGGGGAGAAAATGACAGCGTTACACCACCAAACGTTGCCAAAGAGTTTCATGAACTTCTACCCGATTCAGATCTTTTTTGGATAGAAAAATGTGGTCATGCCCCAATGATGGAACACCCAAATGAATTCAATACGATTTTAGAATCTTGGTTGACCCAACGTAATTTCTAGCCAAAATGAAAATTACCTCAGCTGAATTTATAATGAGTAATTCAGATGTGGCCAAATGCCCTAAGGAGCCGCTTCCAGAATACGCTTTTATCGGACGTTCTAACGTAGGTAAATCATCGCTTATAAATATGTTGGTAGACCGTAAGAGTCTTGCCAAAACATCGGGCAGACCTGGAAAAACACAATTAATCAATCATTTTAAAATCAACCAAAATTGGTTTTTGGTCGATTTGCCCGGTTATGGTTACGCACGGGTCAGTAAAAAGGATAAAAAAGTATTTCAGAAATATATCACGGCATATTTTGAACAGCGCAAACAACTTGTATGTTCTTTTGTACTGGTAGACATTCGTCATGAACCTCAAACCATTGATTTAGAATTTATGGAATGGTTGGGTACTGAAGGGGTTCCATTTGCCATCATATTTACCAAGGCCGACAAACTAAAACCAGGGGCAATAGAAAGACACGTAAACACCTATCTAAACTTGCTTCTAGAAACCGCATGGGAAGATGCCCCGCCTCACTTTGTGACCTCATCATCAAATAGAACAGGAAAAGATGAGTTGTTGGACTATATTGAGGAAATCAACAAAGCCTTTTTCGAAGAAAACAGCTAACTTAAATTCTTTCGTTTAATAAACGTATTAAACCATGTGCGGTTTTTAAAACGTCTATTTCTTCTTTTGAAATCAATACCTCCAGACCATTAGCACCTTCAATGAGTACGATCGGAAATTCAAATTTATAGCCGAATTTACTGGCATACATCTTTGCAAATTCATTTTTATGAAGAAATACCATTTTATGTTGGTAATTCTGTCTGAACTTTTTCCATGTTCGATTTTCAGAAACTACACCATAGGTAATATCACATAACTTGCAATCATAAGTTGAAGGGCTAAAAACCTTTTGCATACTATCCATAACCGTATTTCTTGCACCCGAATTGGCGTTATACACAAAAATGAGTTTTTGTTGGGTTTTCTTTTTCATCGAATAAAAATACATTGGTTTATTCTCAATTTAGCATCTAAAGCTTTAATTTCCATCAAGTAAATCCAATTTAGAAAACCAACAGGCAAATGACAGCAACTTCTCCAAGAAAAATAATCAAAACCCATTCAATAATTCATTTTGGCA
>CAYGUZ010000202.1:0-1891 GCA_964353215.1 uncultured Flavobacteriaceae bacterium | reverse complement strand
AAAGAAGATATTTTTATTTATATCTTCCCTCTTATTGCCCTAGCGGGTATTTTTGCTGGTAAAGTTATCTACGGTATATTTTTAAAACCGTTAAAACAAAAAGAACACCTACGTGACAAATTAGCCGGACTACAATCAGCTTCACTTATTCAGTACGCTTTACTAGAAGGGCCTGCATTTCTTAATATTATATGGTTTAGTCAGACAGGTAATCTTTTCTATTTGACTATCGGCGGGGTTTTAGTAATTTATCTTTTTATCCTTCGACCCACAAAAACTAAGATTGAAAATGACCTAGAACTAAAAGGTGAGCATAAAAGACAATTCGATAGATTTGACGAAGCTATATCATAAAAATGAAAAAACAGAAGATACTCGCTTTATTATTTTTTATACCCTGCTGCGTTATATTTGGTCAAGAGCTTTTCTATGAAAAACTTGCCGATTCTGCATACACACTTACCAAAGACAAGGTAGTCTATGACCCAAGCTATTTTTCCATTTCCTACCCGAATGGTGACGTTCCTTCGGGAAAGGGGGTTTGTACAGATGTCATCATTAGAGCGTATAGAAAACTAAATATTGACCTACAAAAAGAGGTTCATGAAGATATGCTTGCCAACTTTAATGCCTATCCACAAATCTGGGGCCTAAAACGTACCGATAAAAATATAGACCATAGACGGGTACCCAACTTGATGGTTTTCTTTGAACGCTTTGGGGAAACAAAACCTATCTCAAATAAAGGAGAAGATTACGAACCTGGTGATATTGTATGTTGGAATTTAGGCGGAGCAATAACCCATATTGGGCTAGTAAGCAACCAGAAATCAAGTGACAGAAAGCGATACTTGATCGTGCACAATATCGGAGCTGGCCAAGTGTTGCAAGACTGCCTTTTTGATTATAAGATTATCGGGCATTACCGTTATTGAAAGTAACTCAACTCGTGAGTTCAAGTTTTTCGGCAAAATAATCACAGAAATCCTTCATAGTAGCAGTCATCTTTTCATCTTGCGTGGCTTTCATAAAAGTGTCGGCCATGGTCACCAAGGTTTGATGAAAAAAGGTTTTCATTTCGTCTACGGGCATATCTTTTGTCCATAAATCAATCTTTAAAGACTCTTGATTTTTGCTATCCCAAACCGAAAGCATCATCGCTTTTGCACTTTCGTTATCTATACCGCCATCTTCCGCCGACCATGTGAGTTGTTCTGGAACCCTGTTTTCGTCAAGCCCGACTTTTAATCGTATTTCTGAAGTATGTGCTACTGCCATTATCTTTTTGGTTTGTAATTTGATTTTTTAAAAATATCATCCGCTGGTAAGCTAAGTAATTGCTTTGGGCCAATATTTGGATTTTTTTCCATAAAGGCCTTTACTATTTGCCATCCCATATAACGCCCTAACCTACCCGGTGATTCGCTATCTAATTCTAGCCCAAATTTAGAAAATGGGGCCGGATCCAAAAACCTACGGTCTAGTTTAGCATCGGTACTATATAACAACTCTTCTTCAATAAAATGCCGCCATATCTGCTCTTCATTAAGTCGTGCCCAATCCAGCTCCTCTTTGGTATATCCGATTTTTTGATAGTCCTCCGTATTTGGTATCAACCTATCAATTAAATACAACTCTTTACCATAGTATACCATTCTGGACAGGAAGGAACGATTTCTTGGGTATTTGTTTACACGCTTTGCCAAAGCACTTGCAATATTCGATGTTAAATAGTCTTTATCCAATCCTTTTGCGACATAATTCGGTAAACCGGAATAGAAATAATGTTCTTCCCCCAAATAGTTATCTAGCCCCAAAAGCAACAAAGAATCTGCTAAAATCACCCGATCATTATAATTTACATCAGAAATTACCGTAATCACTTTAGGAG
>CAYGUZ010000201.1:0-4385 GCA_964353215.1 uncultured Flavobacteriaceae bacterium | reverse complement strand
ACCTACACGTTGTCCATTTCTGGTATAATCACCTTCCCATGGGTATTTTTTTCTACCTCTATAATTGTTGTACTCACGAGTTCCAATAAGGGCCTGAGCGGCATATTCCCATTCGGTCTCTGTCGGTAATCTATATTCAGGGCTAATGATGCCTGAACTTCTTTTTGCAAAACTGTTTATAGAGTCTTTTTTCTGCTTTCCTTGAAGTGAATCAATTTGACCTCCATATACAGATTCTGGATTGTTAAGGTAAGCTTCAGTACTAAAAGTACCATTTACTTCACCGTTAAGAACGCCATAAAGGGCATCTTCTTCAATGAATCCTTCTTGAGCCAGTTTGTATTCGTTTACTCTATCAGTTCTCCATTCTGCATATTGAGTGGCCTGAATCCAATTAACACCAACTACAGGATATTCTGCATACCCGGGGTGACGCAAATAGTTATTCGTCATAGTTTCGTTAAAACCTAAGCGGTTTCTCCAAACCAATGTATCTGGTAAAGCACCTTTATAAATATTTGCATACATAGGATTTTCTGGAGGATATACCTTTTTAAGGTAATCTAGATATTCCATGTACATCTTATTGGTAACCTCAGTTTCATCCATGTAAAAAGATTGCACATGTTGAGAAGTGGGTGTATTGTTCCAATCATGCATAATATCATCTTGAACCTTACCCTTGGTAAAAGTACCACCCTCTATAAAGACCGTTCCCGGAGGAGTTTCTTGTTCTTTAAAATCAGAGTTGTATTGAAAACCGCCATCTTTGGCATTAATTTTCCATCCAGTTGCTCTCGAAACATTTTTAGATGAAGAAGATGAGTTTTTACAACTTGAAAAACTTACCGCTACAACCACACTGGATAGTACAACTTTTACTAAGTGTTTTTTCATAATTAGGACTTGAGTTCGATAAACCGAAAACGTATTCGGCTACTTCAATTTTATTTGATTTAATATCACTTCAGGCAATAAAACGAAAAGATGGACACAATATTTTATATCCCGAGAAAAACTTTCAGTTAATTTTTTTCGATTTTATTACTACCACAATAACGACGTAAAATCAATTATAGTATGCGTAGTGTCTGGGTTTAACGTTCACTTTATTTGTGTGCATGAATGTATTTGGTCTAAAAAAGGACTTTCTTGAGCAAGAATTTATAAAAAAGAGCGTTTCTGTATAATATGTTAAATGGTTCTCTGGGCGAGAACCGGTTTTTAAAGTATAAGAACTTACAACTTTATAACGAGAAAGAATGAAAAAATTAATCGTTTTGATAACGCTTATTTGCGTTGTTAAAGTTTCTGCACAGGACGAAAGGGTAATTACCACGGCAGTTCCGTTTTTAACTATTTCTGGAGATGCCAGAGCGTCTGGTATGGGCGATATGGGTGTTGCGACTTCTGTTGATGCCTTTTCACAACAATGGAATCCGGCTAAATATGCATTTTCTGAGAGAAAATCTATGATCGGTGCCAGTTATACGCCATTTTTGGAAAATGTAGTTTCAGATATCGGTTTGTTATCCGCAACTTTTTCGAACAAGCTTGATGAAACAAGTGCCTTTGCAGTCGGTATTCGGTATTTTAGTTTAGGCGAGATTGAGTTGAGACAGACCATAAACGAAGAAGGTACGCTTGTAAAGCCCAATGAATTTGCTATTGATGGTTCATATTCCTTAAAATTGAGTGAGACATTTTCAATGGCAGTCGGCGGCAGATTCATAAGTTCTAACCTTAGATTACAAGATGGCACCCAAGACTCACAAGCCGCTAATGCTTTTGCAGTAGATATTGCCGGTTTCTTTCAATCAAGGGAAGTCGCTTACAATAATTTTGATGGTAGGTGGCGCGCAGGTTTTAACATTTCTAATCTCGGTGGTTCATTACAGTATGATGAAGGTGGGCAAGAAAACTTTTTACCGACCAATTTAAGGTTTGGTGCCGGTTTCGACTTTATACTAGATGCCGATAATGTTGTCGGTGTTTACTCTGAATTTAATAAATTGTTGGTGCCAACACCACGCGATTTTAATGGCGATGACAATATAGATGGAGCGGACAATGAGATTTATCAAAACATAAGTTTTTTTAGCGGTGTGTTCGAGTCATTTGGTGATGCGCCAGACGGTTTTAGCGAAGAGCTAAAAGAAGTTACTTGGTCTTTAGGTACAGAGTATAGGTATCAAGATGCCTTTATGTTAAGAGCTGGATATTTTAATGAAAGTCCAGAAAAAGGTTCTAGGCAGTTCGCTACGATAGGTGCGGGCTTTAAGTTTAAATCTGCTCAAATAGATTTGTCCTACCTTTTCTCTACCGCACAAGTTAGAAACCCACTTGAAAATACCTTGCGTTTTTCGCTTACCTTTAATTTTGGCGAAGAATTCTACAACGATTAAAAGATTAATGCTATAATTTGATATAAAACCCTAACATAACGTTGGGGTTTTGTTATTTTTAGGGGATAGGTTTATGAAGAATGGAGAAAAAAAAGATTGAATTTGAGCTCAGTATTTACGATGCTGAAGATGAATTGTCCAAAGAGGAGCAAGACTTACTTTTTAAGGCGACCGAGGCAAGGGCTAATGCCTATGCACCATATTCCAACTTTCAAGTTGGGGTAGCCCTACTATTGGAAAACGGCGAGATAGTCATTGGAAACAATCAAGAAAATGCTTCATATCCATCGGGTCTGTGTGCCGAAAGGGTCGCTATTTTTCAGGCAGGGGCCCGTTTTCCCAACCAAAAAATAATTTCGATGGCGATAACCGCTACCTCAAAAAAATATGTGGTCGATACCCCTGCTGGCCCCTGTGGTAATTGTAGGCAATCAATTGCAGAATACGAGCAAAAACAGAAAACGCCGATCACAATTTTAATGCGCGGTGAAAAAGGGAAAATTTATAAATGCAATTCAATCGCTGAATTACTTCCCTTGGCCTTTAATAATTCTTTTTTAGGGGATTCTTAAATCATTTGTTTCCCAAAAACAGATATATATGTATTTTTGTTTTTCCCTTATGATAGGGAACTTCATTTAACATCATTATTTAATGAAAAAAATCACGAAAGAGGTATACCTAAAGTGGTACGAAGACATGTTGTTCTGGCGCAAGTTTGAAGACAAACTTGCTGCGGTTTACATTCAGCAAAAAGTTAGAGGATTTCTACATTTATACAACGGCCAAGAGGCTGTTCTTGCAGGGTCATTGCACGCAATGGATCTGAATAAAGATCGAATGATAACGGCTTACCGAAATCATGTGCAACCTATAGGTATGGGCGTTGACCCAAAAAAGGTCATGGCAGAATTATACGGTAAAGTCACGGGTACCTCTAAAGGTATGGGGGGTTCTATGCATATTTTTTCAAAAGAGCATCGTTTTTATGGTGGTCATGGTATCGTTGGAGGTCAAATTCCTTTAGGTGCCGGTCTTGCATTTGCCGATAAATACTTTAAACGTGATAATGTCACGTTATGTTATATGGGTGACGGTGCCGTAAGACAAGGTTCATTGCACGAGGCTTTCAACTTGGCAATGCTTTGGCAGTTGCCGGTTGTATTTATTTGTGAAAATAATGGATATGCAATGGGTACTTCGGTGGCGAGAACATCTTACTCTACCGACATTTATAAATTAGGATTAGGCTATGAAATGCCATGTGCCCCAGTAGATGGCATGGACCCTGTTTCAGTTGCAAAAGAAGTTGATAAAGCCATTGAACGCGCAAGAACAGGCGGTGGGCCAACATTTTTAGAAATGAAGACCTATCGTTATAGAGGTCATTCAATGTCAGATGCCCAGCATTATCGAACTAAAGATGAGGTTGAAGAATACAAGAAGATAGATCCTATCACTCAGGTGAAAGATGTAATTTTAGAAAAGAAATATGCTTCTGAAGATGATTTAAAAATTATTGATAAGCGTGTTAAAGACCTAGTTTCAGAGTGTGAGAAATTTGCTGAAGAATCAGATTTTCCACCCGTACAACAATTGTACGATATGGTCTACGAACAAGAAGATTATCCATTTTTACAACATAAATTATAAGCTAAATGGCAGAAGTAATCAATATGCCCCGGTTGAGTGACACCATGGAAGAAGGTACCGTGTCGAAGTGGCTCAAAAATGTTGGTGATAAAATTGAGGAAGGTGATATTTTGGCCGAAATCGAAACGGACAAAGCCACTATGGAGTTCGAATCCTTTCATGAAGGTACCTTGTTGCATATTGGTATAGAAGAAGGAGACGGTGCGCCAGTAGATTCACTTTTGGCCATTATTGGAGAAGAAGGAGAAGACATTTCAGCACTTTTAAACGGTTCGAGCGGCAGTACGGAGGAAACTCCGGTGAACGAAAGCAAGGAAGAACCTATTG
>CAYGUZ010000200.1:0-4390 GCA_964353215.1 uncultured Flavobacteriaceae bacterium | reverse complement strand
AAATGGTATTGAAATCTAAGGAATTCAGTCCATTTATAATTTCATTATGGTGTGCCGGGTAATATTTTGGGGCTATATCTGCAACTACTAATTTCTCCATTAGAATAGGGTGAGAACAGGCAAATTGCATCACTGTTTTGCCGCCCATGGAATGACCAATAAGATTGGCTTTGGTAATGTTATGGTGGTTGATATAAAACCTCAAGTCTTTGGCCATGAATTCATAATCAAAATCTTTAGAGTGAAAACTCTTGCCATGATTACGTTGGTCTATCAAGTGTACTTGAAAACCATTTTCTGCGTACTTATTCCCTAAGGTTTTCCAGTTATCTGACATGCCCAAAAAACCGTGCAAAATCAGTAAGGGCTTTCCTTCTCCAATAATTTTAGAATGTAGTAGTTCCATTATTGCAAGCGGTGTAAGTACATATTAACGACGTTTTCCAATCCTAAATAAAGTGACTCGCAAATAAGGGCATGACCTATAGATACCTCAAGCAGATTAGGAATGTGTTCCTTAAAAAATTTAATATTGTCTAAGTTTAGGTCATGTCCGGCATTAATCCCTATTCCTAAATCGTTTGCTACTTTGGCCGCATTCGCAAAGGGCACTATACTTTCCTTGTTTCCTTCTGTAAAAGACTTTGCATAACTTTCGGTATATAATTCTATCCGATCGGTCCCTACTTCCTTAGCACCTTCTACCATTTTTTCAACAGGATCTACAAAAATTGAAGTGCGAATACCATTTGCTTTAAAGGTATCGACTACATCAATAAGAAAATCTTTGTTTTTTATTGTATTCCACCCCGCATTTGAAGTAATGGCGTCTTCCGCGTCGGGTACAAGGGTTACCTGTGTGGGTTTAATGGCCAAAACCATTTCTATAAACTTAGGTATCGGGTTGCCTTCAATATTGAATTCGGTAGAAACTACATCCTTTAAATCATAGGCATCTTGATAGCGAATATGCCTTTCGTCAGGTCTTGGGTGTATTGTAATGCCTTGGCCACCAAAAGATTCTATGTCTTTGGCAGATTTTAACAGATCAGGGGTATTTCCTCCACGTGAATTTCTAAGCGTGGCCAATTTGTTGATATTGACACTAAGTTTTGTCATAAAGGCTTTAGTTTTATAGGTGCAAAAATACGAATTGGGTACACCTTTTGCGGTTTAAAATTAGTATTTTGCACAAGATTTAAAGGTATGGAGCTACAGCGTCAATTATTAGATAATTTACCAGTATTCGAAGTTTCGGAATTAATGAAAGAGGTTATTGCTTTTTTTGACCAAACTACATGCTCTCACGTAGCAATTACCGAAAACAGTATTTTTATAGGGGTATTACCTGAAAATGATTTGGCGTGTTTTGAAGCTGATAAAAAGATTGAAGAGTATCGCCATAACTTCGAGTACTTTTCGGTTACCAATGAAACCTCTTGGTTGGATGTTCTTGAGATTTTTGCAAGAAATGAGGCGAATATCATGCCCGTTCTCGATAAAGACAAACATATTCTAGGTTACTATGATTTAACAGATGTAGTCGGTGTGTTCATTGATACGCCGTTCTTTACAGAGCCTGGGGGCATACTTGTTGTTGAAAAAGGTCTGAAAGACTATTCTATGAGTGAAATCGGGCAAATAGTTGAAACGAACAATGCCAAGGTTTTAGGTGCTTTTATTACCGATAATAAGAATGATGTTGTTCAAGTGACCCTGAAAATTAGTTCTTCTAGTTTAAATGAAGTTTCGCAAACTTTTAGAAGATATAACTACAACATCCTTTTTGGCAATAGTGATGATCAGTTTTTAGAAGATTTGAAAAAGCGTTCCGCTTATTTAGATAAATACCTTAATGTTTAGCGGAATGTTAACCCCTTAATATCCCAAAAAAAACAAATGAAAGTTGCTATTTACGGTCAGTCTTTTATTGGCAATGATGTAACATGTGTTGGTGAATTGTTGGATGAACTTGAAAAGGTAAACTCCGAAATTGCCATAGAATCTGATTTTGCCGCGTTCATCTCGCAAAATTTTACCCTAAAAACCCAGACGACCTTTACGCAAGAGCATGGCTTGGACGGTTCTTTCGATATGTTCGTAAGTTTTGGCGGTGATGGTACAATGCTCAGGGCGGTAACTTATGTTCGAGATTTAGATATCCCCATTGTTGGTGTAAACACAGGGCGTTTAGGTTTTCTATCTACTTTTAAGAAAGAAGATGTTAGAAAAGTGGTGACAGAATTTGTGGCCGGTAGTTTCACCATTGAAGAAAGGGGATTGGTAGAAATCTGTCTAGACCAAGATGTTGAAGAATTTGGAGAACTCAATTTTGCCTTAAATGAAATAACTATCAGCAGAAAAGATACGACCTCGATGATTACTGTTGAAACGTATTTAAATGGTGAGTACTTAACATCATATTGGGCAGATGGCCTTATTGTTTCTACACCAACTGGATCAACAGGATATTCTTTGAGCTGTGGTGGCCCGGTTATTGCCCCGTCCACAAAATCTTTGGTTTTAACCCCAATAGCTCCACATAATTTAAATGCAAGGCCTTTCGTAATACCAGATGATACGGAGATTAGGTTAAAAGTGTATGGCCGTGAAGAGAACCATTTGGTTTCGCTAGATTCACGTATAGCCACCATCCCCAACGAAAAGGAAATTGTTGTCAAAAAATCGGACTTTACAATTAAAATGATAGAATATAAATCTGAAAGTTTTCTTAAAACATTGCGTAATAAATTACTTTGGGGCGAAGACAAGCGCAATTGACCTTTCAGCTACAATAAAAAAGCACAAAAGCAGTTTTAAAAGAGAACATTATATGACGGTGATGCAAGTCTTCTTGTTACTACTCGTTATGACAATAACTTTTGTTTTTTTATGAGAGTGTCTTTTTTGGTCTTTTTGTTTGCTTTTGTAACCTTGAGCGCACAAACCTATGAGGTAGGTGTTTTTGCTGGTGGTGCCAACATGATCGGTGATGTAGGAAGGACTAACTACATTTTACCTTCTGGGTTAGCTTATGGGGCCTTATTTAAATGGAACACGAGTAAAAGATATGCGTGGCGTGCAAGTGTGATAAGAGGTTCATTTACTGCTGACGATACAAAATCTAATTTAGCGTCGAGAGTGCAAAGAGCTTATGTAGTAGATAATACTGTGACCGAGTTCTCAGCAGGACTTGAATTTAATTTTGTTGAATATAACCTACATAAGTTAGGTCCAGCTTTTACACCATATCTATACACCGGATTCACCTATTTTAGGTATGACTTTAATTACATAGATGCACTTCAGGTTCAAAATTTAAATCAAAAGGATGGAAGTTTTGCCATACCAATGACTGTTGGCGCCAAATATAGAATAAGTCAGTTTTTTATTATCGGTGCTGAAATAGGCGCTAGATATACCTTTACCGATAATCTAGACGCAAGCTTTCCAGAAGGGTCGAACTTCGATTTACCAGAAATCCGTTTTGGAAATATTTTAAGCGATGACTGGTATGTCTTTTCTGGTATCACATTTACTTATACCTTTGGGCGTAAACCATGTCAAGATTGTTTTGAGTAATAAAACGAATTCTTTAGCCGATTTAAATCAAGAAAAACTACCCAGACACATTGCCGTTATTATGGACGGTAACGGTCGTTGGGCCAAGCAACGAGGCAAGTTGCGGGTATTCGGGCACCAAAATGGTGTTGAAGCCGTACGGCAGACCGTTGAAAACTGTGCCAAGATTAAAATTGATTTTCTAACGCTTTATGCATTTTCTACCGAGAATTGGAATAGACCTAAGGTCGAGGTTCAAACTTTGATGAAGCTTTTAGTGTCTTCTTTACGTAAAGAATTAAAAACCCTGAACAAGAATAATATTCGATTAAATGCGATAGGAAACATCGATTCGTTGCCTAAAAAAGCCCATGATGAGCTAAAGGAAGTTATTTCAAAAACAAAAAACAATACGGGTATGACATTGACCCTAGCTTTAAGTTATGGGTCTCGCGAAGAGCTGAAAACAGCGATAAAAGCTATAAGTATCAAAGTTAAAAATAATATAATTTCTCCTGAAAATATTGATGAAACGATTATTAATACTCATCTTTACACGCATGATTTGCCAGATGTAGACCTGCTTATCCGTACAAGTGGAGAGCATAGAATAAGTAATTTTTTACTTTGGCAAATTGCATATGCCGAATTATATTTTATTGACGTATTTTGGCCCGATTTTAGTGAACATCATTTGGTAGATGCAATAATGAACTACCAAAATAGAGAAAGAAGATTTGGAAAGACTAGCGAACAACTCAATTGAAAGAATAATCAAAAGCACTTCGTACAACAAATTAATACTCCTCCTTTTTTTAACGACCACAGT
>CAYGUZ010000199.1:0-4410 GCA_964353215.1 uncultured Flavobacteriaceae bacterium | reverse complement strand
GTTTTATGTAAGGAGAACGCAAAATACGATCCCAACTCCACTTTTGATTTATTGGTCTTTCAGATAAATGCAAATCATCTACTTTGACCAGTTCTTTATCTAAAAAACCATCTTGTTGTAAAAAGATTTCATGCTTTTTGGAATACGGAAAGAACATATTTTCAGCAACTGCCGACCATAAATCAGTTTCAGCTTTGGTAAGTCTGGTTTGTGCCACTATTCTATCATAATCTACTAGATACCCATCTTTTACCTTTTCAAGCTGTTCTAAAGTATATTGAATACACCATTTTGCCAAATAATTGGTATACCAATTGTTATTGACATTATTTTCATATTCATTGGGGCCTGTCACTCCTAAAATCACATACTTTTTCTTCTTTTTGGAATAATTGGCACGTTGATACCAGAATCTAGAGATTCCTATTAAAACCTCCAGTCCCATTTCGGGAATATAGCTGTAATCACCAGTAAAACGGTAGTAATTGTAAATAGCAAAAGCTATAGCTCCATTTCGGTGAATTTCTTCAAAAGTAATTTCCCATTCATTATGACACTCTTCGCCATTCATGGTTACCATGGGGTACAAAGCCGCTCCATTAGAAAAGCCCAGTTTTTCGGCATTTTCTATTGCTTTCTCTAAATGATTATAACGGTACTCCAATAAATTTCGGGCTACGGTCTGATTTTTTGTAGCCATATAAAAAGGCAGGCAGTATGCTTCAGTATCCCAATACGTACTCCCACCATACTTTTCTCCGGTAAAGCCTTTTGGGCCAATATTTAATCTAGAATCTGTGCCTAAATAAGTCTGATTCAACTGAAAGATATTAAAACGGATTCCTTGTTGCGCTTTGACATCTCCTGCAATAGTAATATCACTCATTTCCCAGATAGATGCCCATGCTTCTTTTTGTTTTTTAAGAAGTCTATCATAACCGAGTTTTGATGCTTGGTCCAAAATTGTATTGGCAGCTTTTACAAGATTATCCGTTTTATGATTTCTAGAAACAGTATACCCCCCGTACTTGACCAAACTTACTTTCTGATTCTTCTTTAGAGTGTGTTGAAATTCGATAGAAACAAGGTTTTCAGATTTTTCAGATTTAGTTGCGGCTACTCTATCTCCATCTAAAAAGGCCTCTGCCTGCATAAAAGTACAGGTGGCAAAGTTAGTCTTCATAGTATGCGCTTCTATAAAAGCTCTGTCATCTTTATAAGAGACGTTAGTGGTGTTCCAGAACTTATCATCCCAGTTACTGTCCTCATTCTTAATTCCAGAATCCAAATAAGGAATTAGTTTTACATCTGCATCAGAGTTCAATACTTCTAAGGTATACGCAATGGCACCAAGTTCATCTATACTTAAACTTAAAAATCTAGTGGCTGATACAGAAACTTCTACTCCATTAGGCATTTCAGCTCTAAAACTACGCTTATACCAACCTTCTTTCATGTTAAGCTCTCTTTCGAAGTCTTTAACTATTTTACAGGTATTCAAATCTAGTGCTTCTTCATTCACAAAGACCTTGATACCTATCCAGTTTGGTGCATTTAAAACCTTAGCAAAATACTCTGGATATCCATTTTTCCACCAACCTACGCGGGTCTTGTCTGGATAATAAACGCCTGCAATATAACTTCCTTGAAAGGTCTCACCGGAGTAATGCTCCTCAAAATTGGCTCGCTGCCCCATCGCTCCGTTGCCAATGCTGAAAAGACTTTCTGACGATTTAACCCGCTCTGAATCAAAGCCTTTCTCGATAATCGACCATTCATCAGCTTGTATATAATCTTGGTTCATCTAAACTTTTGCTAATTTTTTTAAAAAATCTAAATCCATTTCCGTGAAATCGTTAAAATTATAATCTGCTTCTTGTAAAATTTTTGCATCTCCTATTCCAATACTTGTCATATTTGCGGCATTAGCAGCTTCAATACCTGCAACGGCATCTTCAAAAACGATACAATTCTTTGGTGTAACATCTAGCTTTTCAGCAGCCATAAGAAAAACTTCTGGATCTGGCTTCGCCTTTGATACCGAGTTTCCGTCTATAATGGCATCGAAATAAGATAACAGACTTACTTTTTCAAGTATAGGTTGCGCATTCTTACTTGCCGAACCCAATGCAATCGGTATGTTGTTCGTTTTTAAAAAATCTAATACTTTGGGTACATCTGGCAAAATTTCGGATGCATCCATCTTCTCTATGTAAGCGAGATAATCTTTATTCTTTTCGAGCATCCATATATCAAACTGTTCTTCTGTTGCTGTTGCATCTGCAAGATGCAAAAGTATATCCAAACATCTTTTTCTACTTACACCTTTGAAAAGTTCATTATGCTCTTTGGTAAAATCAAAATTCAACTCTTCTGCCAACTTTTTCCATGCTAAATAGTGGTATTTAGCGGTATCGACAATTACCCCGTCTAGGTCAAAAATAAATCCGACTTTATGCATTCTCTATATGTTTGGGCAAACTTAATTAATTGTAGAATTACGTTCTATCAAGGTAGGCTCTAAAATTTTCGTTTGATAGGTCTCTTCTTCTTCTTCACTTTCTATTTTTTGAATCAACATCTCTGCAGCTATTTCGCCCATTCTTTCGCCATGCTGGGCAATAGAGGTTAAACTTGGGTTTGCATACTTCGACAATAAACCATCGGTAAAACCGATAAACGATATATCATCAGGAATTTTAAGGCCCAAATCTTGTGCTACTTGCATGCCATAAATAGAGAAAATCTCATTAACGGTTAGAATAGCGTCAACCTCAGAATTTTTAATGAAATTCTCTATCAATTGACCATCCATTTCCATAGAAGGCATTTTTAATATCAAATCTTTTTGTTCGCTAACACCATATTCTTTTAAGGCTTTTTGATACCCAGTCGTTCTAGCCTTGCTCACACTTAAATAATCGTGTGTGGTAATGAGGCCGATACGTTTTCTGCCTTGTTCAACAAGTTTTTTGGTGGCCAAATAAGCTCCCATAGCATCGTCGATAATAACCTTATCACATTCGACTTCATTTGTAATTCTATCAAATAAGACCAAAGGTATGCCCTGCTCTGTTACTTCTTTTAAGTGATTGTAGTCATTTTCTTTTTGGGTCCCGGACGATAAAGACATGATAAAACCATCGATACTGCCATTTGCAAGCAGTTCCATATTTATGACTTCTTTATCAAAAGACTCATCTGAAAGACATACAATTACATTATAACCTTTAGTATTGGCATATTTTTCAACACCTCTAACCACAGTGGTGAAAAAGTGATGTACAATATCGGGAATAACGACCCCTATATTTTTTGTACGCTTGTTTTTTAAGCTAATCGCGATATTATTGGGCTTGTAATTATAAAGTTTTGCAAATGCCTGTATCTTTTCTTTGGTTTCTCTGCTGATTTCCTCACTATTTTTTAGCGCTTTCGAGACTGTTGATATAGAAACCTCAAGTTCTCTAGCTATATGTTTAAGTGTTATTTTTTTTTTGAGCATTTTGCGATTTTAAAACTTCATAAAAATAGGATACTTTTTGGGTAAAATGTCTCTAATATATTAACCTTTAGTTAACCCTTAAACAACAATTTTATCACCGTTCAAAGTAAATACAATAAAGAACAAAAAAAACATATTACGAGGTATTTCCACCGAATTTGCATATATTTCGGCCATTATTTATGAATTATGTATTTTCTTCCTTGTCGAATTATCTAGCCCACAATCACGAGAAGTTATCAACACGAAATCGTTTTCGAGAGCTGGAGTTCTTAAATAACAGGGATTTAACATAATTTTTATATATGTTTAACTCTTGAATTTAAATTAACTAAACTTAAAATTAATTATCTATGAAGATTACGCTACTTAAAAGCTTGTTTTTGTTAGGAGCATTTGTGTGCTTTGGAACATTGCAGGCACAGACAGTATCGGGTACTGTTTCTGATGCTACAGGCCCATTGCCAGGTGCAAGTGTCTTGGTGAAAGGGACCAGTAATGGTACCCAAACCGATTTTGACGGTAACTACACGCTCAATGATGTGGCCTCAGACGCCACATTAGTTTTCAGTTATATCGGTTTTTCCTCACAGGAGATTCCAGTTAACGGCCAAGCAACAATTAATATTGTCTTGCAGGAAGATGCAAGTGAACTTGATGAAGTTGTAGTTATTGGTTATGGAACAACTACTAAAAGAAGTACAACTGGTGCAGTAGAAAGTGTAAAAGCCGAAGAATTCAACAAAGGGGTGATTGTTAATCCACAAGAGCTTATTCAGGGCAAAACTGCCGGTGTACAAATTTCTACTACTAGTGGTGAACCAGGTGCAGCGGTAAATGTAAGAGTAAGAGGTACAGCTTCTGTACGATCTAACAACAACCCTTTATATGTTGTTGATGGTGTT
>CAYGUZ010000198.1:0-4411 GCA_964353215.1 uncultured Flavobacteriaceae bacterium | reverse complement strand
ATACAAGCCTGTGATGGCAAGTAAAATAGGGAAAACAAAAGAGGCAAGGCCAAAACCTTGGTACATGAAAAAATGGCTAATGGCCGCTCCAAATTTATTTAGCAAGTTAGCAGCTTCTGCATTTCTGTCCTTAAACTCGGTCAGTAAACTTTGATCAGCTTGCCAGGTAAAATAATATGATATAAAAGAAAAGAAAAGGGCAATACTGAGTACGATCAAAAAACAACCAAGAATAACTTTGTTTTTTTTTGAAAGCTTAAAAGAGGATTTCTTTTGAGTTACGGCAGCTTTAGATTTTCTTCGTTTTTTGGCCATTAAATGGAGTTGATGAGGGCTAATTTACAAATTTAATATGCCAAGCATTGAAATAGTTGTTTCCCTAGAAGATTTTAGGAATATATATTAAAAGGCCAATTACAGAAGCTAGTATAGACACAATCATTACGGCACCTGCGGAGACATCTTTGATAAAACCGATCTTTTCATCATGCGAAGGCTGCACAAAATCAGAAAGCTTCTCTACCGCGGTATTCATACCTTCGATACCCATAACCAGGCCGATAGCAAGGCATTGTAAAATCCATTCTGTGGTAGAAATTTCAAAATAAAAGCCCGCCGCAGCCGTAATCAGAGCGATAACAAATTGTACTTTAATGCTTGCTTCGGTTCGTAAAAGAAGAAACATGCCTTTTAAAGCGAATCCTACACTTTTGATTCTATTTACAAAGAATGATTCCTTAGGCATCCATCAATGCTTCAAGTGCAGCTTTGTAATTTGGCTCATCGGCAGTTTCTTGAACCTGTTCTGTATGCACTACTGTGCCGTTGGTGTCTAAAACTATGATACATCTGGAATGTAACCCGTTAAAAGCACCGTCACCGAACTCAAGACCATAATCTTTTCCAAACGCTCCAGTTTTAAAGTCAGAGAGCATCTCAACATTCTCAATACCTTCGGCTCCACAAAAACGTTGCTGTGCGAACGGAAGGTCTCTAGAAATACATAAAACACTGGTATTTTGTAGCTCTGCAGCTTCTTCGTTGAATTGACGTACAGATTTGGCACACGTACCGGTATCAACGCTAGGAAAAATATTCATTACTACTTTTTTGCCTTTATAATCACTTAATGTTGCTTCTGAAAGATCAACTTTTGTAAGTATAAAGTTTGGAGCGGTTGTATTTTTTGAAGGAAGTTCACCAATGGTTTTAACCGGTGTACCCCCTAATGAAATTGATGCCATTAAGTTGTTTTTAAATTTAGGGACGAAGTTAAGAAACTACTTTACCATAAGCAACAAAGACAAGAGGCTAAATTATTGGTCGGTACTCTGTAATTGCTTTATTTTGATTTTGAACGCGGCAAATAGTAATGTCATGAACGGACTCAACCAATTAAAGATAGCATAAAGAAAATATTCACCAACACCAACACCCAATACACCACTATGATAAGCTCCGCAGGTATTCCATGGAACAAGTACTGAAGTTACCGTTCCGGAATCTTCAAGGGTCCTGCTCAAGTTTTCAGGGGCCAAACCTCTTTCAGCATATGCTTTCGAAAACATTTTTCCAGGAACAACGATTGCTAAATATTGGTCAGATGCAGTTACATTTAATGCTAAACAGCTACCAACAGTACTTGCGAAAAGACCAAATGTTGTTTTGGCCATGGCCAATAAAGATTTTGTTATGCGCTCTAAAGCGCCAATTCCATCCATGATACCACCAAAAACCATGGCACATACGATTAACCATATGGTACCTAACATTCCGGCCATTCCTCCAGAAGAGAATAAGTCATTAAGCGCCGGGTCGGTGGTCGCTATAGCCGTGTCAACCGTTATTGCCTTTAGAATTCCTTTATAACTGGACTCAAAATTTAAAGAATCCCCACCGCCAATTGTTGTTATAATTTCAGGTTGAAAAATAAGGGCAAAAACACCGCCCAGTAAAGTTCCTATGAGTAGTGCCAAAAGAGGAGGGGCTTTTTTTACAATCATAAAGATTACGGCCAATGGCACGATAAATAACCATCCATTTATATTAAAAGTAGTATCTATGGTGCCTAAAATGGCGTCTGTATCTGCAACACCTGAAGTATCAATAGTAAACCCTAGAATAATAAAAACAATTAGTGTTACTGCAATTGTTGGCACAGTTGTCCAGGCCATGTATTTGATATGAGAGAATAACTCTCCACCTGCCATTGCAGGAGCTAGATTGGTGGTATCACTTAAAGGTGATAATTTATCACCAAAATAGGCGCCAGAAAGTACAGCTCCAGCTGTCATGCCAAGCGAGATGCCCAATGCTTCACTTATACCGATCAAGGCAATGCCGACCGTAGCTGCCGTGGTCCATGAGCTACCGGTCGCGACGGATATAATTGCACAAATAATAACACATGCTGCCAGAAAAATAGTAGGATTCAAAATTTGTAACCCATAATAAATCATCGCAGGTATAATACCGCTTACAAGCCAGGTACCGGAAAGCGCCCCGACCATTAAAAGAATAAGCAATGCCCCTGTGGTGGATTTTACATTTTCGGCGACTTCGGCCAGCATTTGTTTGTAAGAGACTTTATTGAAAAATCCAATAATAGCCGCAACGGCACCACCGAGCAGAAGAATGAATTGATTGGAACCGCTTAGCGCATCATCACCAAAAACATAAACATTATAGGCCAACATTGCTACAAGAATAAATACTGGTAACAAGGCTTCCCAAATATTCAGTTCTTTATTTTCTGTGATTTTTTCATCTTCACGATACTTGGCGCTCTTCTGCTCTTCTGTCATTCTTTTCGGTTTGGTAATCAGGTAATATTACAATTTTAGTGTCTTACCTGCAAACCATTTTTAAGCCAAAAGTGCTTCTTCTTTTTGGATACCCAGTTTCACCATGCAATTTTTCATAGCCTTATAAGTAGCTTGAATATCATTATCCAATCCTATGGAAAAACGTATTAATCCATCCGTTAGACCCATCTCTTCTTGTTCTTCTTGAGGTATTTCTGATGAAGTAGAACTACCCGGGGCACTAAATAGCGTTTTATAAAAACCAAGACTCACGGCGAGGTAACCTAAGTTTTCCCTTTGCATTAGCTCCATGAGCGCGTTCGCCATATCCAAACTTCCAACATCTATTGTCATTAGCCCCCCATAGCCATATTCACTATTCATCTGGTTTGTGAAAGTAGTATGCCCTGCATGGGAAGGCAAACCGGGATATACAACACGTAAACCTTCGCTCTCGAATTGTTTTGCCAAAAACATAGTATTTTGGCTATGTTTTTTCATACGAATATGTAAGGTGCGCATATTTTTTAATATCGATGCCGCTCTTAAACTATCAAGAGTGCTACCAAATAACATACCTGCACCATCGTTGACGTCTTTTAATTGAAGACAAAATTCTGTAGATGCGCATACCGCTCCAGCTACACAATCACTTGTTCCATTAATAAATTTGGTCAAACTATGAATGACTATATCGGCTCCGAGTTGTGCCGCAGAAATACTGAGCGGAGAAAAGGTGTTATCGACCACCAAGGGGATATTGTTCTTCTTGGCCAGCCTGGAAAGTGCTACGATATTGGCTACTTCTAAAAGGGGATTACTGACCGCTTCGCAATAAATCATTTTCGTTTTTGACGTAATACTGTTTTTTACAATTTCTAAGTCGGTAATGTCAACAAAAGAAGTACTAAGGTCGAACTTCTTTAAAAAGTTTTTCATAAAAGCATATGTTCCACCATAGATGGTTCTGCTGCTTACAATATGGTCGCCAGCTTCGCAAAGTTGCATAATCACAGCACTTATCGCTCCCATGCCACTGGCATAAACATTGGCCGATTCGGTTCCTTCAAGTGCAGCCAATGCCTCACCGAGGTACAGATTGGAAGGGGAGGAGTGTCGACTATATAAATAACAGCCTTCGGTATTGCCTTCAAAAGTATCGAACATTGTTTTTGCCGATAAAAAGGTATAAGTAGATGAGTCCGATATTGATGGATTAACTCCACCAAATTCGCCAAAATACTGCAAGTCCTGAATTTTTTCTGCGCCCTTGTGATTCATAATTCTAAGTTTAAACCACTAAAGTATTTATAATCAGAAAATAAATCAATAAAATTATTATTATGTAGAAAATAAATCATTTAAATTTAATTAATAAAGAATTTAAATCTAAAAATGTTATTTTTATGAGTCGAGAAAAGAAAAGAATTCGGTATGGATTTAGATCATATAGATAGAAAGCTATTGACCTTATTACAGGAGGATAGCAAAAAGACCACCAAACAATATGCTCTAGCTTTAAACTTGTCTACGACAGCGGTTTACGAGCGCATAAGAAAACTAGAATGTGAAGCTGTTATCACCAAATATGTGGCGCTTGTCGATAC
>CAYGUZ010000197.1:0-4434 GCA_964353215.1 uncultured Flavobacteriaceae bacterium | reverse complement strand
GTATAAATCCATCGCAGAATCTGCCGAAGCCCCGAGCTTGGTACCGAACATTAAATTAAACTGTTTTACATCGGTCCAATTTTTAGAGCCAGAAAGCGGGCAAGCGATTTCTAGTTCTTCAATCAAAGCTTTCACATCTGCCAAATCTTCATTTTCAAGAGATTTACCTAAACGTTTCAATATACCATCTGCCTTGGTTTGATAATCAACTACTCGACCGTTAGTTTCTAAAAACTGTTTTTTGTCAAAACTATCACCAAAACGCTTTGCAGCTTTAGCAACTTCTTTATCAATTTTAGCTTCAATTTTGGCTACATAATCTTCTACCAAAACATCTGCGCGATACCTTTTCTTAGAATCTTTATTATCTATTAGAGGGTCATTAAAAGCATCGACATGGCCAGAGGCTTTCCATGCAGTGGGATGCATAAAAATGGCAGCGTCAAGACCCACAATATTGTCATTTAGCTGCACCATGGCCTGCCACCAATATTCACGTATATTTTTTTTGAGTTCAACTCCATTTTGGGCGTAGTCGTAAACTGCGCTTAACCCATCGTAGATTTCACTTGACTGAAATACATAACCGTATTCCTTAGCATGTGAGATTACCTTCTTAAAAATGTCTTCTTGATTTGCCATTGGGCAAAAATAGTACAATGACCAAAAAGAGTGAAGTTTATTTTAACTGAAATTCCGTAGAGGATAAAAGGCGTTCGTCTTCAAATATATTTAAAGTATAAATACCTTCTTCCAAAGAACCCTCTGGCACCGTAATGGCATCGCAAACGCTAAGCTCTTTGCCAAGATAAACGAGCTCTACACGTTTACTATAGGTATTACCACCAACAGAAATAGTATTTGCATTATCTTCTATAACTTTCATATCTGGATTCAAAAACTGAAGATAGATAACTTTAATGTTTCCTCTTTCGTTCGGATTGCCTAAAATGGTGACACAGCCTCTAAGTTTTTCTATGATAGAAGCCTTATTGGTTTGTATGGGTCTTCCGGCACGTAAGCGAAATCCAGAGCCTTCTGCGCTATTTTCGCTCATTTGCAAATAGCTTTTGACCTTCAGCTCTTTACTGAGCTCCTTGTTTTTTTGTCTTACAAGGGATTCGGCTCTTTCAAGACTATTGGTTTTACCTCTTAACTCTTGTATTTCTTTACGTGTCTTTTCGTATTTATCTGCCAAAATGCTATTGTTATAGCGTAAAAAGTTGTTCTTAACCTTCAAACTATCAAACTTTAATTCTAGCGCCCTTAATACTTTTTGACTTTCTTTTAGCTTGGTGATACTGAAGTTCAATCGACCAACAGAATCTAATAATTTTTGAACTTGTGTTTGTGAAGTTTGTAATTCTATGTCGTTTATCTCATTAAGACCAGACAATCTATCGACCTCGACCTTCATAAGGGTTACGTCTTTTACAAGCAACTCTTTTTGGTCTTCTAGATAACTTAATTGCGTTTGCGATTGGGCATAGCTGTAGTAGAACGCTATTAGAATAGCGATAATTACCGCAACTAATGCCGTTGAAATTATTTTATAATTGAATTTAGTATCTTGAGATTCCATCAATAAGAGGCAAATTCAGCAAGTAATAAGATTTGACAAACTACAGGCTTTCAAAGATAATAAACGATATAAACTACGTCCTATTGCCACAGGTCTGTTTTGGATGTAATACACAATTATACGGAGGAGAACACATTCTGTGTACCGTTTGTCGAAATGATTTGCCGATTACCGAGTACAACTTCTTAAAAGAGAACGCAGTAGACCGAATTTTTTATGGGAGAATTCCTATTAAAAAAGCAAATTCTTTCCTTTTCTTCTCACAAAATGGTGTCGTAAAACAACTTTTACACCATTTAAAATATAAAAATCAAGAACGGATTGGTGAATTTTTAGGTGATTGGTATGGCGAAATCTTAAAAGAACAAGGCGGATTAGAGGATATTGATGCCATAATACCTGTTCCCTTACACCACAAAAAACTTAAAAAAAGAGGTTATAATCAGGTAGACCTTTTTGGTGAGCGTTTATCACATTATCTAAATGCCCCTTTTTTAAAATCCGTTCTAATAAAAACCGCCAACACCAAGACCTTGACCAAAAAGAACCGCTTTAATCGATGGCAAACCACAAAAGAACTTTATAAGATATCAGATTATGAATCTCTAAAAAATAAAAAGGTGCTATTGATCGATGACGTTATTACAACAGGTGCCACTATAGAAGCCTGTGGCTCGGCCCTTCTCAAAATTGAAGGTCTCGAACTTTATGTAGCGACAATGGCCGTAGTACCAAAGTATTCCTAAAAATGAAATACCAAAGTTTTCTAAAATTGAAAGGCATAAATTCTATAATACTGCAAGATGTTGTTTATTTGTCTATCAATACGAGTTTATGCTTTTTTTGAAAAAGACTTTAAGTTTCCTTTTTCTGCTTTTAATGGCAACGGCACTTTGGCACTGCGCCAGACGTGGAACTCCTTCTGGTGGCGATAAAGATATTACCCCACCAAAACTGTTACGTTCAGACCCTGAAAACCTTAGTATAAACTTTAAGAAAAAGAGCATTCGACTTTATTTTGATGAGTATATTAAATTAGAAGACGTTCAGAATCAACTTGTTGTTTCCCCACCATTAAAAAATGTGCCCGAGATTAAACCTCAAGGTGTTGCGAGCAAGTCTATAGAGATAACCTTTAAAGACACCTTAAGAGAAAACACTACATACACCATCAATTTTGGGCAAAGCATAGTCGATAATAATGAAGGCAACCCAAATAGTTTTTTAACCTATGTGTTTTCTACAGGGGATTATATTGATTCACTCTCGCTTTCAGGTGCAATTAAAGACGCTTATAAACGCACCGCAGAACAATTTGTAAGCGTTATGCTCTATGAAATAGACAGCATCTATAACGATTCGACCATATACAAATACCCCCCTAATTATATTACCAATACGCTAGACAGTCTGCCGCTTTTTTCTTTAAAAAACTTAAAATCAGGTGAATATGCATTGGTGGCCATTAAAGATGAAGGAAAAAATAATGTTTTTGATCAGCGAAGCGATAAAATTGGTTTTGTCACAGACACCATAAGTCTACCGACCGATAGTATTTATTTACTTAATCTGTTTAAAGAAATTCCCGACTACAGTATATCTGTGCCTAGTTATGTGGCCAAAAACCATATTATTTTTGGCTATCAAGGCTTTAGAAATGATTTTAAAATTGAACCATTAACTGTTTTGCCTGATTCTGTAAGGACCTTAATGACCAAGGATAGGGAAAAAGATACTATCGACTACTGGTTAACACCTACAGATTTAGACTCTATTATTTTCACGGTTACAAATGAGAATATAGGCCTCATCGACACTTTTACAGTAAAAACAAGGAAACTTGGGCTAGATTCCCTAAAAATTACGCCAAGCCAAAGTGGCAAATTGAATTTTGAGGATAAATTTCATCTTTTGGCAAATACACCAATTATGAAAATCGACACAAGTAAAATCGGCATTTTAGATAAAGATACTATACAGACGCCTTTTACGCTAAAACTGGATACGATAAAGAACAAGTTGGATTTTAACTTTGAAATTGTGGACAATCAAAAATATAGCGTCGTTTTATTGCCTGGTGCAATTGAAGATTTTTTTGGTATGCAAAATGACACTTTGGTGACCAATCTTTCCACCGGAGGATATGCAGACTATGGTAATTTAACATTAAACCTTTCTGGAGAGGCAACTTACCCCTTAATTGTTGAATTGACCGATGAAAAGGGAGAATTAGAGCGCTCGATATTTGCCAAACAACCCCAAATATTCGAGTTTAATAATCTAGAACCAAAAAATTACAGAATCCGAATCATTCTTGATAACAATGGTAATGGCAAATGGGATACCGGAAGCTACCTGCAAAAGTTACAGCCAGAGGATGTGAAATACTACCCCGATCTTATTGAAATAAGGGCAAACTGGGAAAAGAACGAGACCTTTGTCATAACAAATTAAAGTCGTCCCTGTCTTGAAGGAATTTTAACTTATCTCGATTTGTTTTTATATGTTCTTTCGAAAGTGATACATATAAAATTTCTTCCTTTTCGGAAAACGCCAATTGCTTGCCCAAGGCATCATACACACTCGAATGGCCCGAATATTTATGCCCCGAACCATCTAAACCTATTCTATTGACACCAATACAGTAACTCATGTTTTCAATAGCCCTTGCTTTTAAAAGGGCATCCCAAGCTGCCACTCTAGGCTCGGGCCAGTTGGCGACATAAACTAAAACATCGTAATCTTTGGTATTTCTGGCCCAGACCGGAAAACGAAGATCATAGCAAATCAGAGGGCAAATTTTAAATCCTTTGTAATCCACTATTAACTTTTTAGTTCCTGCTTTATAAACC
>CAYGUZ010000196.1:0-4434 GCA_964353215.1 uncultured Flavobacteriaceae bacterium | reverse complement strand
CTTTATTCAAGGCAGAAATAAAAAGTGCTCTATCGCCAATTTTACTATACCAAGTTTTTTTCCACTCCTCCAAGGTAAAATGTATGCTCGTTTTCTCTGTCACCAGGTCATCTTCTTCAATGATTTCAGGAGCATATTGATCTATTTTATTGAAAACCATTATGGTTTTCTTGTCAGCACTCTTGATTTCGTCTAGAATTTTATGTACGGAATCAATATGTTCTTCAAAATTAGGGTGCGATATATCAACAACATGCAATAATAAATCGGCTTCTCTTACCTCATCTAATGTGCTTTTAAAACTTTCTACCAACTGCGTAGGAAGCTTTCTTATAAAACCAACGGTGTCGCTTAGTAAAAATGGCAAATTACCGACAACTACTTTCCGAACGGTTGTATCTAAGGTTGCGAATAGTTTGTTCTCGGCAAAAACATCACTTTTACTAACAACATTCATTAAAGTAGATTTACCAACATTGGTATATCCGATTAAGGCAACTCTAACGAGTGCTCCTCTATTGCCACGTTGGGTTTCCATTTGGCGGTCAATCTTGCCCAGTTTCTTCTTGAGTAAAGAAATTCGGTCGCGTACTATACGTCTATCGGTTTCGATTTCTGTCTCTCCTGGGCCACGCATGCCAATACCCCCTTTTTGTCGCTCTAAGTGGGTCCAGAGTCCGGTTAAGCGCGGTAACAAGTACTGATATTGGGCGAGTTCTACTTGGGTTCGGGCATAACTTGTTTGCGCTCTTTGCGCAAAAATGTCTAAAATAAGGCTGGTACGATCTATAATTTTACAGCGTAAAAGCTTTTCTATGTTACGCTGTTGTGCCGGGCTCAACTCATCATCAAAAATAACGGAGCCAATATCGTTTGCTTTAACGTAGGTCTGCACTTCTTCCATCTTTCCGCTACCGATTAAGGTTTTTGGGTTGGGTATATCCATGTGTTGCACAAAGCGCTTGGTCACTTCTCCACCGGCGGTGTAGGTCAAAAATTCTAGCTCATCTAAATACTCGGTTACCTTTTCTTCATTTTGAGATTTATTGATAATCCCGATTAAAACGGCTTTTTCATACTCTATGGATTTCTTCTCTATCATAAATCAAGTAAAGTGCAAAGCTAAACAATGTTTGTAATAGCTTTTTCGTATTTTCCAGTTCTTACCAAGTAAAAGGTAAATTGTTATGGCTAAGAAGTTTTTTGTAGATAGAGAGAAAATTTCAAGTGATGGGTTTCGATATAGAGGCTTAAGTAGTTCTAGGTTAGAAAACCTGACAGATGCAGTTTTCGGCTTCTCTATCACGCTATTGGTAATTTCTTCTCAGGTACCGACTACCTATATTGAATTACAAGCCTCTATGTATAGCTTTATAGGTTTTATTTTTTGCACGATGCTATTGTTAGGTTTATGGAACAACCACAGTAATTTTTTCTTGTATTATGGATTACATGATAAAACCACAAAGGCACTCAATGCACTATTCATTTTTATGCTGCTGTTTTACATATACCCTTTAAAATATCTCTTTTCATATATTGGCACGGCAATTTATGCCACACTAAAACGAAATTTAGGCGATAATTCCGAGGCATTAAAAGTTGCATGGAGAGATTTGGCCGCTGCCGATTTAAATGTATTGCAATGGAAAGATCTTATTATCCGTTTCGGATTGGGCCTATTGCTAATCTATCTTATTCTAGTTTTAATGCATTTAAATGCCAGTAAAAAGGCTGATGAACTTGAGCTTAGCAATAAGGAAAGATATATCACCAAGACTTTTATTCATGAATATTTATTGCTTATGTCGGTCTGTGTGTTATCAATTTTAATAGTACTTGTTTTTGGCGGCAGGGCAGCGGGTTATGCTGGTGGCGCATATACACTTATACCTATTATACTTCCGCTTTATCATAAATATCGAATGCGGAAAATGAAAAAATTAGAATTGTAATCGACAAGGTACTTGTAGATTCAAATTAGAAATAGAATGAACGATAGCTATACCATTGCCTTTTATAACCTAGAGAACTTTTTTGATACGGTCAATGATAATGGAACCCTAGATGATGATTTTACACCGGACGGATTTAAACGATGGGATGACCGAAAATTTGGTATCAAGGCGAAGAAGATAGCGAAAACAATGGCTCAAATAGGAACGGACGACTCTGATACGCCACCGGTATTAGTAGGAATAGCTGAAGTTGAAAATAATGATGTAATCGCAACCCTTCTTAAAACAGGTAAGTTAAAGAGTATGAACTATGATTTTGTTCATTTTGACTCTCCTGACGAAAGGGGCATTGATACCGCCTTAATTTATCATAAAGATCATTTTAGGGTAATAGAAGCGCAGACCATTCCTTTATTAATAACTAATGAAAACGGATTAAGAGATTTTACAAGGGATATCTTATATGTTCAGGGACAATTACATGAAGAGGTGGTACACGTGTTTGTTAATCATTGGCCGTCTAGAAGAGATGGTGCAGATTTAACCTCTTATAAAAGGGTGGCCGCCGCAAATACTATTTTAAGAAAGCTAGATGAGTTATCTGCCACTACAGATATAACAAACCTTATCGTTATGGGCGATTTTAATGACGACCCGAATTCTGATAGTATTAAAACGTTAATGGATTCTAATCGGTTTATTAACCCGATGCAGCAATTGCTCTCACCTGCAAGTGGTAGTGCAAATTATAAAGGTCAATGGAGTCTTTTTGATCAAATTTTGATTTCACATAGCTTTCTGAATTATGAAAAAGGAACCCATAGTTTTAAAAAAGCGGAGATATATGCCCCTAAATTTTTAAAGGAATGGAAGGGAAAGTATAAAGGAAACCCTTTTAGAACATTTGCCGGTAAAAAGTATTTGGGAGGTTATAGTGATCACTTTCCGGTTTATATCATTCTAAAAAATAACTTGTAAGAATTTTCACCACAATTTTTAAACAATTCACAACAGCTTAACGTCAAAAAACATGTGTTTCATCGAATTTTTCTCTCCTTTCATCTATAGAAAGTACTTTTAAAAATATATTTGTAGTCCAATTCTTACTTAACCTACAGTTATGGACTATTTCAAATTTGTTGCCAAAACGAGAAATCTGCTACCCCTTGCAGTAGCGGTTTTAGGCTTTTCTACACTTTTCGCACAATCTAAGAACCAGAGAGATGTCATCACTGCCAATTATGATAAAGAGAAACTTTCTACTTTAATTTCAAGTTTTGAGAGTGAATTTAAATCATCTTTGAATCAAAAGACCAAAATGTCAAAGTCACAAAACTTTGATTCCATGACCAAATCAGATGACGGAACAATTACCGAGTTAACAGAGTTTGGCACCGATGGTTCACCTTTATTTTATACAACTCTTAATATGCCGAGTAGCAAAGTCTCTAGAGCAAACTCCTTGCACAAAGGTGGAGCTTTAGATTTAGACCTTAACGGTTTGGATATGCAGGTAGGTGTTTGGGATGCCGGTGTAGCCTTGACAACCCATCAAGAATTTGATGGAAGGGTAATCAATTCAGATTCAAATGGTGGTGAATTGGGCGCACATGCCACGATGGTAACCGGTACAATGGTTTCGTCAGGAGTAAAGCAAAACGCAAAAGGCATAGCTTATAGAGCTACGGCATTAACACACGATTGGACCAGGGATAAGATCGAGGTAACCGAAGCGGCGGCCAATGGATTGTTATTATCGAACCATTCTTATGGTATTAATACAAGCAGAGTTGCAGATTGGTATTTTGGATCATATATAAAAGTATCTCAAGATTGGGACAAGATAATGTATAATGCGCCTTATTATTTAATGGTAGTGGCAGCTGGAAACTCGCAGACCAAACAAGATAACAGCACCCCGATTTATGGAAAATCTCAAGACGGCTTTGATCTATTATTAGGTTTCACTACCTCAAAAAACGGATTGGTTGTCGCCGGCGCAGATGTGAGAATAGATGGCGAAGGAGATTTAAAAGATGCTTCCGTTTCTGGTTATAGTAGTTTTGGCCCTATTGATGATGGCCGTATTAAGCCAGATTTGGCTGGTGACGGTACATCTATATATTCAACCTATTCTCACAACGATCAGAGCTATAATAGTTCTATGGGCACTTCAATGGCAGCACCTGGTGTTACTGCATCTTTATTGTTGCTTCAAGAATACTATGGTGAATTAAATGGTAGATATATGAAGGCAGCAACGCTCAAAGGGCTTGCTTTACATACCGCAGACGATGTTCAAGAAGCGGGGCCAGATTATAAGATGGGCTGGGGCATATTAAATACTAAAAAAGCTGCCGAGGTTTTAACCAATAATGAATATGCTACCATAGTATCTGAAGAACGTTTAGAACACGGGCAATCATATTCAATTACGGTAAGGGCCAATGAGACAGAGCCGATAAAACCCACTATT
>CAYGUZ010000195.1:0-4468 GCA_964353215.1 uncultured Flavobacteriaceae bacterium | reverse complement strand
GTTTTTGGCAGCCCTGTGTTTTTTTATAATCAAGGTTTTGAGGTATGTGCCAGGCAAGGCATTATCCCCTGGGACAGCCATTGCAGGTGGAGTTTTCTTTTCCTTTTTAATGTTTGGGCTGGTTCTTGGCTTCTTTCTTTTGGTTGAGGATATCGTTCGTGTTTTTTCATTCGCTTACAATAAGATAAACGGATTGGCAGAAGGTAAGACCAATTATTTGCCGTCTAGAAGAAAGTTTGTAAGTATGCTTGGTGTCGGTCTAGCGGCATTGCCCTTTGGCGCTTTGTTGTATGGAATGTACAAGGGAAAGTATAACTATAAGGTGCTTAAGTACAACTTAGAATTTGATGACTTACCTGATGCCTTTGATGGTTATCAAATTACGCAAATTTCTGATGTGCATAGTGGTAGTTTTGATGATCGAGACAAAGTAGCCTATGGCATAGACCTTATCAATTCTCAAAAAAGCGATGTTATTCTATTTACGGGTGATATGGTGAACAATAAAACCGAAGAAATGGAGCCTTGGGCAGATTTGTTCGCTACACTTAGCGCAAAAGATGGGGTGTATTCTGTTCTGGGAAATCACGATTATGGTGATTACGTAGCTTGGGAAAGCGATGAGGCAAAAGCAAAGAACTTACAAGAATTGAAAGATTTGCAAAAAAATATGGGCTTTGATTTATTGTTAGATTCTCACAGATATCTGGAAAGAGATGGTGAAAAAATAGCGCTTGTAGGTGTTGAGAACTGGGGTAGGGGAAGGTTCAAGAAAGCAGGAGATTTAGAACGTGCTAAAAAGGGAATTCATAAAGATGACTTCAAAATTTTGATGAGTCATGATCCATCTCATTGGGAAGATGTTGTCATCAATGATGAGTATCATTTTCATTTGACCTTGAGCGGGCATACCCACGGCATGCAGTTTGGTGTTGAAATACCAGGCTTTATTAAATGGAGTCCGGCAAAATGGCGCTACAAATATTGGGCCGGGGTATATAAAGAGCTTGGGCAGTTTATTAATGTGAACAGAGGTTTTGGTTTTATCGGTTACCCCGGGCGCTTCGGAATCTGGCCAGAAATATCTGTGATAACCCTTAAAAAGAAAGGTTTAACGTGAATTTAACGCACATCAAAAAGCGAAAGAATTCACTTGATGCGTAACTTTAACAATTTTTCTTACTTTTGAGCAGAAACATAACCTATTTGCCATGTCTAAATTTGGTGAACTTATTGACTTACATATTCCAGTATTGTTAGATTTTTACGCTGACTGGAACGAACAATCAACTTCAATGCATCCTGTACTTCGTGATGTGGCTGCCGCACTTGGTGACAAGGGCAAGGTAATAAAAATAGATGTTGATAAAAACAAACAGCTTACACAAGCACTACGTATAAAAGGCCTGCCTACCTTAATGATTTACAAAAAGGGTGAAATGGTCTGGAGGCAAAGTGGTGAGCAAGATGCCAATACCCTAATCGGTATCCTTAGTGAATACACTAACTAGTTTTCTTATTTAGTGCTGAAAATATCCCCAAAGGACATCAAAAATCAGGTATCCTAGAAAAAAACCAAGAGCTATACCAAGCAATATTTTCTTTGTGCGTACTTTTTTAATACTGCTATCGCTTTTCATAAGAAAAGAGTTTTTTATCAATTAGGCGGCTAGTTAACTACATCAAATAATATTTTTGCTTACAGCCTACTGCTCAATCAGAGTGCCGTCTTCAACCGAAGGAATCGTATCCAGAGGAATCGTATCTTGCATATCTGGGTCTTCTCCTCTACTGGGGTCATTTAAATATTCTTGGTCCTCTTCACCAATGAACTGTGTAAATTTGTCAATATATTCATTGAAAATCAAAGTTTCTTTTTCGGCGAAATCTCGATCCCTGTTTCTTATTAGGATGTCTATATTTCTTCGATAAGCTTCCATGTCCGAAAGAATGTCATCAATCTTATTGTACTGCTCATCAAGCGGAATACCAGCATAATATTCCAGGCGTTCTTGGTAAACTTTTTTGAGCTTTGCGAAAAGTTCGCGGGCTTTTTGCTGACTGCCTACTTGATAGTAACCATCTACATAGGGCTCCACAAAGGCATAGAAACCGAAGTGCTCAAATGGCACGTTGGTCATTGCGGTTTCTATGGTTTTTTTGGCTTCATCGATTTTACCTTCCGCTATTTGTGTTTCCATTAGGCGGGCGAGGTTACTTCTAAAAGAAAGACCTTGCGAACGTGTTTGAGGGTCATGATAGATATCTGGGCTTGAAGCATTTCCCCATTCCCAACCATCAACAATGTCTGCCATTAAATCGCTATCGATTCTTCCCATTTCATAGGGACTTTCATTTGTCGTTTTAATAGGAACCAGTTTGTAGACCAAACCATCCAATTGCAAATATTCTTTCATCCAAATATATTCCGCATTGTCGAAACTGCCGCCAGAGAAATAAATAGGTCTTTTCCAATCGTTGTTGGCGATAACATCTAACATTAAAATTCGGTTCTTTGGTAATGCGCTTTTTGGAAGGTCTATATCAATATAATCTAAAATTAAATCGGCGTCTTCCTGTTTTACCAATCCACTCTCCAAAACATTTTGCTTATTTACCGGAATCCGGATTTTACTCGTTGGGTAATACACAATATCTAAATTGCTTTCTGAATAAGCACTTAAATCTCCACCACGTTTTTCAACAATAAATTTATACCTAGTCTGTGAATTATCACTACCAACCCAATTTATAAAGTCTTTAATATTCCATCTGCTTTCCGAAATTTCTTTTCCGAATATATCATCAACTTCAGAATAGTAAACTGCATCTCGGGTGCCGTAGCTGTATTTGTCATGCGTAAGTTGAGAAGGTATTGGATCACTTTCATAGGCCTTGCGCTTCATCTGGTCAATATACCAATCCGTGGCAAAAAGGCTAGTATTCACTACCCGAACATCGGTTCGGTATTCTTCAATCTCTTGAACATACCACAAGGGGAATGTGTCATTGTCGCCAATGGTAAAGAGAATAGCGCCAGCATCTTCTTGACATGAGGCCAAATAGGCTTTTGCTGTAGAATTTGCAGTATATCTGCCGGAACGGTCGTGGTCGTCCCAATTTTGATAAGCCATCAACAAGGGTACTACCAATATGCATAGAACGCTTACTATTGGTGCGGATAATTTAGGCTTCAATAGTTTTTTTACTTCTTCATAGAGTCCAAAGACCCCTAATCCAATCCAAAGCGCAAAAATATAAAACGATCCTACCAACGAATAGTCTCTTTCCCTTGGTTGAAATACATACGGGTTTGTATAAAATTGTATTGCAATACCCGTAAACAAAAAGAAGACGAAGAAAGCCCAGAATTGTTTAGGGTTTCGCGATATTTGAAAAACAAGTCCTATTATTCCTAAAAGAAGCGGGAGAAAGAAATAAGTATTCCGTGCTTTATTATCTAAAACATCACTTGGTAGGTTTTCTTGGCTACCTAGTCGTAAACTATCCACAAAAGGAATTCCACTTAGCCAATGTCCATTTTCATCATAGCGACCCTGAACATCATTTTGTCTCCCGACAAAATTCCACATAAAGTAGCGCATATACATGTAGCCAAATTGAAATTCGAACATGTATTTGACGTTTTGCCATAGTGTAGGGGGCAAGACCTCAATATATTCACCAAAGCTTCGCAAGAATTGAATGTATTGTTCTGTATCAATTTCACCCTGCGCCTCTAATTCTCTGAATTGCTTAACAGCGTCACGCAATTGGTTGTCAGAAATATATCGTGGTTTTATTTTAAATTCTAAGCGGTCAAAGTATCGCATATAGTTTTCTGCATGCTGATCGCTCCAAAGTCTAGGTAAAAGTCCAACGTGTTTTTTGTTAGGCCCTTGTAATGCATTTTTGTATTTATTGACGATAACGTATTTGCCCAGCTTCCTGTCTTTTTCGTACTTGGGCTTATCATCTTTGTCGTCACCAGCTGGCGCAAAAGTGTCGGAGTAATATGCACCGTAAAAAGGACTTTCAACACCGGGATATTGCTCGCGATTATAATAAGCCAAGAGCGAACGTGCATCTTCAGGATTGTTTTCATTAACCACGGTTTGCGAATTAGCCCTTATCGGAAGCATTAACCAAGAAGAAAAACCAAGAATCAAGAACATAAAGCAAAGTACGATCGTATTTGCAGTTTGATAATTGTTTTTTCGAGTATATCGTAGTGCAAAGTAAAAAACGGCTATAAATACGATTCCCATGATGATGGAGCCAGAATTAAAAGGCAGCCCCACATCGTTGATAAAGAATACTTCGCTCCATCCGAATACTTTAAGGACATAGGTTAGAGAGAACTTATAAACCAACATCAAAATAGCTACTACGACAATATTCGCCAGTAAAAAGTTTTTTACGGTAGTCTTCTTGTATTTTTTGAAAAAATATAATAGACCTATGGATG
>CAYGUZ010000194.1:0-4503 GCA_964353215.1 uncultured Flavobacteriaceae bacterium | reverse complement strand
CCTTTAGTACTGACTGCTACCAATCATTTTGAAGTTTCTGCGAAAATCAATGGAATTTCCGGTCGTTTTATTTTGGATACCGGTGCATCCAATACTTGTATAGGAATGGACAAAATTGAATTCTTCCATTTAATATCTGAGGCTACCGAAATTAAGGCGGCCGGAGCCGGAGCCACCGAAATGGAAACATTGGTTTCAAATAAAAACAAAGTACAGCTTGGCAATTGGAAAAAGAAAAAACAGAAGATCGTACTTTTTGATCTTGTGCATGTAAACGAAGCCCTAACTGCTCATAAAGCCTTACCTGTAGACGGTATTATAGGGGCAGATATTCTTAAAAAAGGAAAAGCGATTATCGATTACGACAAGAAGTGTCTCTATTTAAAGATGAAATAAAAAAGGGTTTCATTAAAAAATGAAACCCTTTTTAGCACTCATTTCTTATCCTTTATAACTCCAAAGCCTTTTCAACATTACCATCCATCAATAACTCTTCCGGACTTTCCAAAGCTTCCTTTACCGCTACTAAAAACCCAACAGACTCTTTACCATCAATAATTCTATGATCATAAGAAAGGGCAACATACATGATTGGCGCGATTGCAATGGCACCATCTTTAGCGATTGGACGCTCTACAATATTGTGCATTCCTAAAATTGCGCTTTGTGGAGGATTAATAATCGGTGTAGACAACATAGATCCAAAAACACCACCGTTAGTAATTGTGAATGTACCTCCGGTCATCTCATCAACCGTAATCTCACCTTCCCTAGCACGAATGGCCAGTCTTTTTACCTCGGCCTCAACACCTCTGAACGTTAAGTTTTCGGCATTTCTGATTACAGGCACCATCAAACCTTTAGGGCCCGATACGGCAATGCTGATATCACAAAAATCGTATGAAATCATTTCTTTACCGTCGATCATAGAATTCACCGCCGGATACATTTCTAATGCTCGAACTACAGCCTTAGTAAAGAATGACATGAAGCCTAAACTTACCCCATGCTTGCTTTTAAAAGTTTCTTTATATTGTTTGCGAAGTTCAAAAATCGGCGACATATCAACCTCATTAAAGGTCGTCAACATTGCTGTCTCATTTTTTGCAGATACCAAACGTTCGGCTACTTTTCTGCGGAGCATAGATAGCTTTGAACGAGACTCTCCTCTATTACCACCTGTTGGGGTGCCCATTGAAGGAACAGCTTTTACCGCATCTTCTTTGGTAATTCGGCCATCACGTCCTGAACCAGAAACCGATGAAGCGGGCACCCCCTTTTCATCCAATATTTTCTTGGCTGCCGGAGAAGGCGTGCCTGAAGCATAGGTCTCTTTTTTTGCTTCTACAGCTTTCGGGGCTTCTTTCTTAGGCTCTTCCTTCTTTGGCTCAGCTTTAGTTTCGGTTTTTGCATCACCTGCAGGCTTTTCGGCACTTGTATCAATTAAACAAACTACTTCACCAACGGCTACGGCGTCACCCTCTTCTGCTTTAAGTGTTATGGTACCACTTTCTTCGGCAGGGAGTTCTAAAGTTGCTTTATCTGAATCTACCTCAGCGATAGCTTGGTCTTTCTCTACATAATCTCCATCTTGTACTAGCCACGCTGCAACCTCTACTTCGGTTATAGACTCTCCCGGTGAGGGAACTTTCATTTCTAAAATCATCTTACTTTCCTTTATTTCGAGTTTGTTTATTTTTTTCTTACAAAATTATCTTTTGTTTTGTCAAAAACATAGTCGATAACTTCTTGATGTCTACGTTTTGAACGAACGGCACTACCTGCGGCAGGCGCGCCATAAAATCTTCTAGAAGCCACCCTAAAGTCTTTTGCTTCTTCTAAATGCAACAATAAATGGCTCCAAGCCCCCATATTTCTAGGTTCTTCTTGGGCCCAAACTATTTCTTCCGCTTTATTATACTTTTTAATCACCTTTTGTAAAGCTGCTCCTGGTATCGGGAACAACTGCTCTAATCTGACCAGCGCTACATCGTCTCTTTTAGATTCTTCTTTTTCTGCAAGTAAATCGTAATAAAACTTACCTGTACATAAAACCAAGGTTTTGGTTTTGGCCACGGTAGCGGTCGGGTCGTCAATCAATTCTTGAAAGCTACCATTTGCCAATTCTTCTTTTGTAGAAAACACTTTTGGGTGCCTTAGCAAACTCTTCGGAGTAAACACAACTAGCGGCTTTCTGAATTCAGCTTTCATTTGTCTTCGTAACAAATGAAACATATTTGCCGGGGTAGTGACATCGGCAACATACATATTATCCTTGGCACATAGCTGTAAATAGCGTTCCATACGTGCCGATGAATGCTCTGCACCCTGACCTTCGTAGCCATGGGGCAATAACAGGACCAATCCGTTTTGAAGCTTCCATTTATCTTCGGCAGATGATAAATATTGATCGATAACGATTTGGGCTCCGTTGCTAAAATCACCAAATTGAGCTTCCCAAATGGTCAATGTTTTTGGGTTTGCCATGGCATAACCATAATCAAAGGCCATTACGGCATACTCTGACAATAAGGAATTGTAGATATGGAATTTACCGTTTTGTTGATCGCCCAACTCGTTCAATAGGGTCACTTCTTCTTCATGCATTTCGGTTTTTATAACCGCATGTCTATGAGAAAACGTACCACGCTCAACGTCTTGGCCGCTCATACGAACATCATACCCCTCTTCAATAAGTGAACCATAGGCCAATAGTTCTCCCATAGCCCAGTCTAATTTATTATCCTCAAAGTACATTTTGTGACGCCCCTGCACCAAACGCTCTAGTTTTCTCAAGAACTTTTTACCTTCTGGCAGTTTGGTAATGCTGGCAGCTACCTTATCCATTTTTTTAAGAGAATAGGAAGTGTTTATCGGCTTGAGCATAGCATCTTCTTCCATGAGCTTGAAACCTTCCCACTCATCTTGCATAAATGGCGTAATTCGTGTCTTCTCTATTTTACGGGAATCCATTAAATCTTCTTCAAGATTCTTTTTGTATTCCTGTTCTAGATTCTTTACATAGATCTTATCGATAATACCCTCCGCAATTAACTTTTGTGCATAAATATCTCTTGGATTCTGGTGTTTAGAAATAGATTTATATAATAATGGTTGCGTAAATTTAGGTTCATCGCCCTCATTATGACCATACTTTCGATAACCCAATAAATCTAAAAATACATCACGCTTAAAACGCATTCTATATTCCAACGCAAATGTTGCCGCATGCACAACGGCCTCGGCATCATCGGCATTTACATGAAGTACTGGCGAAAGGGTTACCTTTCCGATATCTGTACAATAGGTAGATGAACGTGCATCAAGATAGTTTGTCGTAAAACCGATTTGGTTGTTTACCACAATATGTATCGTACCCCCAGTTTGATAACCATCTAAACGGGCCATTTGAATAATTTCGTAAACCACGCCTTGCCCTGCAAAAGCTGCATCTCCGTGAACAAGAATCGGTAAAACTTCCGAATTATTATCTTGATGAGAGGCGTCTTGTTTTGCTCGGGCGATACCTTCAACGATTCCATTGACCGTTTCTAAATGCGATGGATTTGGGGCAATATTCATGTTCATCATCTTACCAGAATCTGTCTCTCGCATAGATGTCCAACCCAAATGATATTTTACATCACCATCGAAAATGGTTTCTTCATAATCTTTTCCATCAAACTCACTAAAAATATCTTTTGGTGATTTTCCGAAAATATTGGTCAATACGCTCAAACGGCCTCGGTGTGCCATACCCATGACCACCTGTTTTACACCGGCATCTGCTGCTTTTTCGATAATCATATCCAAAGCAGGAATTAAAGACTCTCCACCTTCTAATGAAAAACGTTTTTGCCCAACATATTTGGTATGTAAAAAACTTTCAAAAGAAACCGCTTCATTTAGTTTTCTAAGGATGTTTTTCTTTTCATCAGCTGTGTAGCTAGGATGATTGTCGTTTACATTCAACCAGTCTTGAATCCATTGAATGCGGTCTGGAGTTCGAATGTACATGTACTCCACTCCTATCGCATCGCAATAAATACTCTCTAAATGTTTGATAATCTTCTCAAGACTACTGGCACCGATACCGATGATACTACCGGCATCGAACACCGTATCCATATCTTCTTTTGAGAGACCGAAATTGGTGACGTCAAGATTTGGCTCGTATTTACGCCTTTCCCTTACAGGATTGGTTTCTGTAAACAAATGTCCGCGTGAGCGATATCCGTCAATTAAACGAATAACATTGAATTCTTTTTGTAACGATTGCGGAATTTCTACTTGTTGCCCGTTAATCAAAGCAGACCCTGCATTTTCAGTAGGTCTTATGTCAAGCTCATCCAATGAGCTTTCCATACCAAAATCAAAACCTTGAAAAAAAGCCCTCCAACTGGGCTCAACACTATCTGGGGTTACTAAATACTTGTCGTACATTTCCGAGAAAAAGGAAGTATGCACTGCATTCAAAAAGGAATATTTATCCATGAATTACTT
>CAYGUZ010000193.1:0-4504 GCA_964353215.1 uncultured Flavobacteriaceae bacterium | reverse complement strand
GCTTTATTGAAATAACTTCTTTTTATTAATAGTGACACTTACCGCATTCCAATCCACCCATTTGAGCCGCTGTTAGCTTCTCCACACCATATTTCTTCGAAAGTTCCTCATGAATTTTTGAATAATACTCATTATCAGCCACCTGAACTTCGGTTTCCCTGTGACAATTGATACACCACCCCATAGTAAGTGGTGAATACTGGTACATAATCTCCATTTCTTCAACAGGTCCGTGACACGTCTGACATTCTATTTTACCAACAGAAACGTGTTGTGAGTGATTGAAATAAGCAAAATCAGGCAGGTTATGGATTCTTACCCATTCTACAGGCTGCGAATCTCCGGTATATTGTTGGTTTTCCTCATCCCATCCAACAGCTTTGTATAATTTTTTAATTTCTTTTGTATAGAACTCATTTGTATACCCGTTAGCCAAATCATCGGCACTAGGTCCTTCAGCAGGCCCTTTATACTCATAAATTGACTTATGACAGTTCATACAAACATTTAAAGAAGGAATACCAGAATGTTTCGATACTCGAGCTGAAGAATGACAATATTGACATTCTATTTTATTGACCCCCGCGTGTATTCTGTGAGAATAGTGGATTGGCTGAACAGGAGCGTAACCTTGATCAATACCAATCTGAGACATCCAACTGTAAGCAAAATAAGCACTTCCTAAAAGGAAGACGATTACCGTACAGAAAATCAAAAACTGATTCTGGGTAAAAGCTTTCCAAATCGGAGTCCTTTTTTCTGCCGCTTCTTTGACCACTTGAACCCCATTTGCCTCGGCAATTTTTCTTAGTGTGTTATTTACCAAGAAAAGCATGACGACCAAAAGACCAAAAACCAAAGCAAGAGCACCTAGAATAATTTCATTGGAAACTCCACCATCACCGGAATCAGATTCTCCGCCACCATTCGCAGCTACGGCGACCTTTGGAGTAGGAGCAGGCGCAGCAGTATATGCCAAAATATTATCAATATCCTCATTGGATAGCGTAGGGAAAGCAGTCATTGCCGACTGATTGTACTCATTGTAAACTTTGTTTGCATAGGCATCGCCAGAGGCAATCATACCTGCGCTATTCTTGATCCACTTATACAACCAATCTTTACCTAAACCTTCATTTTCAGAAAGCCTTGTTTCCACATTAGCCAGAGCAGGGCCTGTCATTTTTCTATTCAATGCGTGACAAGCGGCACAATTTTGATTGAACAACTGCTTACCCTTGACCGGGTCACCACCTAAATCAGTAACAGGCTCCTCAACAGGTGCAGCTTCAGCGGCAGCATCTTGAGAAAACGACGAAAATGCAATTAGTTGGGTAACTAAAAGTAAAGTAAGGCTTAAAAATCTTGAAAACTGAATGCGGTTCAAAACCTGTTTCATATTATCTTAATTGCTATCAGAATTTTGGCACGATATTTCCTATTGATACTGTGAGAGTTAGGTTTTAGCGTGTTTCAAATCGAGTACAAAAATACGACACAGCTAGCTTTTTTAAAATGTTAAGGGATTTATAATAACTAATTTATAAACATTCTAAATAAGGTGATTCCATTTTGTTTAGAATAGAAAAAATTACATTTGTACTTCAGGTAAGAATTTTATAGTATACAACTCATGAGAACCCTTATATTTACTGTACTTTTTTTAAATTTTTCATTTCTATCTTTTGGTCAAGAAGGCACTATTGCCATTGAACAAAACCCGGATATCGACAAGCTCGTTGAAATCTATAAAGACGCCAACACCAACTCAGGATATTACCAAATTCAGGTCGGTTTTGGCGGTCATACCTATGCCCAAAATTTGAAATCCAAGATTGATATTGACTTCCCCGGGTGGTTTTCTAAAATTGACTTTAAAGAACCTACTTATCGTGTAAGATTAGGTAAATTCAAAACAAAAATGGAAGCCCAACGAAGACTTATCAAGGTACGTAAAAAATACCCCAACGCTTTTTTGCTGCCTCAAAAGATAGGTACTTAAACCACTAAAAAAGGCTCGGGTTGAAACCGAGCCTTTTTTATCTAATACTATTTTTCTAAACTTACTTTAGTTTTTTCTTCACTGCCACTTCTTGGAATGCCTCTACGATATCCAACTCTCTAATATCATTATAGTTCTTTATCTGCAAGCCACAATCGTAACCTTTGGCCACTTCTTTCACATCATCTTTAAATCGCTTCAGCGAAGCCAACTCACCCGTATAGATAACTACACCGTCACGGATAAGCCTAATTTGCGAATTTCTAAAGATTTTGCCCGTGGTGACCATACAACCTGCGATTGTACCAATTTTAGAAATCTTGAAGGTTTCCCTGATTTCAGCAGTACCTGTAATTTCTTCCTTGATTTCCGGAGAAAGCATCCCTTCCATTGCATCCTTCAAATCGTTGATGGCTGCGTAAATAATGGAATACATTCTGATATCGATTTCTTCCTTGTCAGCGATTTCACGGGCGTTGCCCATTGGCCGAACATTAAATCCGATAATAATTGCATCGGAAGCACTTGCCAACAAGACATCAGACTCAGTGATGGCACCCACACCTTTATGTATGATGTTCACCTGAATCTCATCTGTTGAAAGTTTCTGGAAAGAATCTGTCAATGCCTCTACCGAACCATCAACATCACCTTTTAATATGATATTCAACTCTTGGAAATCACCCAGCGCGATACGTCTGCCGATTTCATCAAGGGTAATATGTCGTTGTGTACGAACGGATTGCTCACGTTGTAGTTGTGAACGTTTGGTGGCTATTTGTTTAGCTTCACGCTCATCATCCAATACGTTGAACTTATCCCCCGCTTGTGGCGCACCGTCTAAACCTAAAATAGATACAGGAGTCGCTGGCCCAGCTTTCTTAATGGTCTTGCCCCTTTCATCTTGCATAGCCTTTACCTTTCCACTAGTAGTACCAGCTAAAACATAATCACCTACTTTAAGTGTACCTGCCTGCACTAAAATTGTAGAAACATATCCGCGACCTTTATCCAAGAAAGCTTCAACGACAGTTCCATTGGCCAATCTATCAGGGTTAGCTTTCAGTTCAAGCAATTCAGCTTCTAACAATACTTTTTCAAGAAGTTCTTTTACCCCTTGACCTGTTTTCGCCGAAATATCATGCGACTGAATTTTACCGCCCCAATCTTCAACCAAAAGATTCATCTGTGCTAATCCTTCCTTGATCTTATCAGGATTCGCAGTTTGCTTATCAACTTTGTTAATAGCAAATACTATTGGGACCCCAGCTGCCTGAGCATGACTGATTGCTTCCTTCGTTTGCGGCATGATATCATCATCAGCGGCAACAACAATTATGGCAATATCGGTTACTTGAGCTCCTCTAGCCCGCATCGCGGTAAAGGCCTCGTGACCAGGAGTATCCAAGAATGCGATTTTCTGTCCGTTTTCAAGGGTAACCCCATAAGCTCCGATGTGTTGGGTAATCCCACCACTTTCGCCAGCGATTACATTCTCTTCACGTATATAATCAAGCAATGAAGTTTTACCGTGATCCACATGCCCCATTACGGTCACAATTGGAGCTCTTGGTTGTAAATCTTCTTCAGAATCTTCATCAACAACGATAGCCTCTTCTATCTCGGCAGTAACAAATTCAACTTCATAACCGAATTCCTCTGCTACGATAGTTAATGTTTCGGCATCTAATCGCTGGTTCATCGTCACCATCATACCTAACGACATACATGCCGAAATGATTTCTGTAGTAGAAACATCCATCATGGTCGCCATCTCATTGGCGGTAACAAATTCAGTTACTTTTAAAAGCTTGCTTTCTAACTCTTGTTGTTCGAGATCTTTTTCTGTCTGTTGACGATGTTGGTCTCTTTTATCCCTTCTATATTTTGCACCTTTTTTGCCCTTGTTCGATTTACCTTGAAGTTTCTCCAAAGTTTCACGAACCTGTTTTTGCACTTCTTCTTCTGTAGGCTCAACTTTAGGCGTCGCACCTGGTCTTTGGCCTCCTCTTCCCCGGTTAGCCGCAGGCCCCGTACCTCTTGGCCTTGCTCCTCCACCAGAACCATTATTACTTACAATACGTCTTCTGCGTTTTTTACGATCGGCCGCCGCATCGGACTTCTTAGGCTCTTCTTTCTTTTTCTTGGGCTTTTCAAACTTGGTCAAGTCTATCTTATCACCCGTAATCTTTGGCCCAGATAGTTTCTTGTACTGTGTTTCTATGGTTTCGGAAACAGCTGCTCCTTCCGTAGCTTCAACTTCTACTTCTTTCGCAGGAGTTTCTTTTTTGGCTACCTCTTTTACCACCTCTTCTTTAGGTGCTTCTTTCGCGACTTCTTTCTCATCGGCAGGCTTTTTGACTTCCTTGGGCGTATCTTCAACCTTTGGTGTTTCGGCAACTACCTCTTCAGCAACTTTTTCTTCGACCTTAGGTTTTTTATCCAAATCGATTTTACCAACCGTTTTAGGACCTGCAAGTTCTGCTTTTGCTTTTATTACCC
>CAYGUZ010000192.1:0-4566 GCA_964353215.1 uncultured Flavobacteriaceae bacterium | reverse complement strand
ATCTTGGAAGCGGATTTGGGTACTGTGCTTTTATTGGGTTTGGTCGTTGCAATTCCGGTATCATTGGCAGGATATCTATGGGCAATTTTTACAGGAAAGTCTTTGAAGGAAAGCGCAATAATGACTAAAAAAGATGAAAAACCGATAGAGGAAAAAGAGCCCAAGTATGTTGTTTCTTCGTTTCAGGCGTTTTTACCCATACTTTTACCTGTAATTCTTATTGCGTTAAAATCTATTGGAGAGTATCCTACAAAACCTTTTGGGGAGGATTTTTTTTTAAAACTATTTTCTTTTTTAGGAAATCCTATTATTGCACTGTTTGTAGGTGTTTTTCTTTCATTTCCCTTAGCAAAATCAATAGATTCAAAAATTAAGAACGCGTGGATTACAAGTGCCCTAAAGCAAGCAGGACTAATAATTTTAATAACTGGTGCCGGTGGGGCTTTTGGAGCTGTATTAAGAACAATAGATGTTAATGAACTAATCAATTTAGAATCAACATCGGGGTATGGAGGTTTGTTGATTTGTTTTCTAATAGCGGCCTTATTAAAAACCGCTCAAGGGTCATCAACGGTTGCTATTATAACCACAGCCGCTATAATTGCCCCACTTTTAGAAACTTTCGGGTTAGTCGATATTACCAACAAAGCTCTGGTAGTATTAGCTATTGGAGCCGGTGCAATGACTGTTTCACATATTAATGACAGCTACTTTTGGGTAGTTTCGCAGTTTTCAAATATGGATGTAAAAACTGCATTAAAAGGGCATACTATGGCAACCTTATTTCAAGGATTAACTGGTTTGGCAGTAGTTTTACTACTACACGCACTCTTTTAATTACTCTATAACAAGCGATTCTTTAAACTCTTGAACGACGGCGAAGTAGCCCAAAGGAAAATTTTCAGAACTTTCTACATTGTCAAAAATAGCATCGTTGTCTATACCCGTAATATCGAAAACATTACCTCTTACCGTTGCCGCAGGAGTTTCGAAAACGCCCCCTGTGTTTTCGGTTTGCTCTAGTAGTAAATCCATATAATTATAAAATTGTTGGTCTGCACCCAGAATGCTAATTTCTATCTCATCACCAGGTTCTAAGCTTTTGTCATAGAAATATGAAAATTGAAATTCTTGCCCATCGATAAATTGATCATCTAAAGCTAGAAATTCATTAAAATCAAAATCGAAAATATAGTAATTGTCTTCATTCGGAGTGTCAGTAAATGTAACCAAAACTTCTTTATCGTCTTCATCAAACAGGGTTTCGTTGCCTTGAACCAAATTGTCGATAGGTACTGTAGGAGTGTATGTAGTTTGTGCAAAGTATCTATTGCCATTATGTTCGATAATTAATTGAAAAACCATACCCGGTTCGAGTGAAGAGGTACGTATGCGTTGATCCTCATCAAACGTTGGATCAGGAACGTAAACACCTCCACCTGGCGTTGCCTCAGCCAAAGAAGCACTAAATACTTCTTCAAAAAGATTAGGGTCGTTTTCAAGGGGAATACCATAAAAAATAATTGCACTCGATAATTCGGTAGGCTCGTTCTGTTCAAAAAAACTTGAAGTTTCAGAAACTCGCACTCGCACTGGCACGAATTCTTCGGTTATGTCTACTCTAATGAGGGCGTTTATAACCAATCTAGATTCGGTTTCGGGTAAATCAACATCTATTACGTCTTCACATGATGTGATTAAAAAGATTAGGAAGTACAGGTATGATATCTTCTTCATCATCATTTAGAATTTAAAATTATAGGTAACAGAAGGTACAATGCCAAAAATAGAAGTTCGTACGGCTTCGTTTCTGCCAGTGTCTTGGTTTTGCGTAAAATTAATTGACGCTGCGTTCATTCTATTATATACGTTATAAACGCTAAATATCCATTCTGATTGAAAGCCTCGGGTTTTATTCTTTTTAGGACTTAAGGTAGCAGCAATATCGAGTCTATGGTAGTTGGGAAGCCTTGTTTGATTTCTTAACCCGAAGAAGGGAACAACTAAGCCTTCAAATTCAAATTGCCCAACAGGAAAGTTAGTAGGTTGACCTGTTTGAAAAATAAAATTAGAATTAAAACTCCATTTTTCATTCAATTCAAAATTACCATATAATGCGATATCATGAGTCTTGTCGTAAGGGGTGCTATACCATTCCCCAAAATTTATACCCGATTCTAGGTTAGACCTACCATTATCTACCACTGGAGCGCGACCAGGGGTTCGCTGTTCTGATTTTGAAAGTGTATAGGCCAACCAGCCTTGAAACCTACCTTCGTTTTTTCGCAATAAAAACTCCAGTCCGTATGCTCTAGCCTCACCGTTTAGAATAACCTGTTCAATAGCATCATTGGCAATTAAATCGGCCCCATCTATATAATCGATTCGGTTAGCTATATCCTTATAAAAACCTTCTAGTTCAAGAGAATATTCATCATTATTAATATTCTTGAAGTAACCAAGCGCATATTGGTCTAGTAACTGAGGTTCAATAAACGGTCCGCTAGGAGCCCAAACATCCAATGGAGTGGGGGAGTTCGTGTTTGACAAAAGATGTAAATATTGCGCAAGTCTTGTATAGCTGGCTTTAATTGAGTTTTTCTCGTTTAAGGTATAGGCCAGCGATATTCTTGGTTCTAAATTCGTAAATGTCGCTAAGTTTGTGCTTCTACCAGGGTTAATAGTATCAATAGGTGTGGCCTCACTATAAACCAATTTAAAGGGATCAAAGAGCACGGGTTGGTTATTTTGATAAACAAATAACTCATCTTGCCCGAGCCTATTAAAATGACTGACACGTAAGCCATAATTAATACTTAAGTTATCGGAGACCTTTTGCTCTACATCAATATAGGCTGCCGCTTCGTTAGCATACTTTTTGGTAAGTTGGTCAGCTACAATGCCTGATTCTGGGCTGTTAGGTATGATTTTACCTGGATTAAAAACATAATAAATATTGTTTAATCCGTAATTGATTTGAAGCTTATCGTTTATGTAATGTTTTAAATCATACTTTAAATTAAAATTCCGGATTCCCGAATCCCACTCAAAACCAACAAAATCCAACTCCAAGCCATAGAAATAGTCAGAATAGATTAATGATAAGTTTGAAAAGAGCTTTTCCGAAAACAAGTGGTTCCACCTAAAATTACCTACTGCGTTACCATATACGTTTACGAAACTATCGTTAATGCTAAATACATCTCTTCCGAAATACCCGGATAGATAAACGCTGTTTCTGTCATTTATCTTATGATTGATCTTCGTGTTGACATCATAAAAATAGGCCTTGTTATTCACATCGAATAGCGGAAGAAACAAGTGGGCGTAAGAAGCTCTTCCCCCAGCCAAGAAAGCGGTTCGGTCTTTAATGATCGGCCCTTCAATGAGCAGTCTGCTAGCAACGGCACCAATGCCCCCAGTGACTTTGGTTTCTTTACTGTTGCCCTCTCTCTGAAAAATTTCTAATACAGAAGAAACTCTACCGCCATATCGTGATGGTATGCCCCCTTTGAACAGTTTTATGTCTTTGATCGCATCCGGATTAAAGACAGAAAAGAAGCCAAATAAATGTGATGAGTTAAAAATGATGGCTTCATCTAAAAGGATCAGATTTTGATCTGCTGCTCCACCGCGAACATTAAAACCAGATGAAGCCTCACCCGCACTGGTTACACCAGGTAGTAATAGCAGTGATTTGATAACATCGGCCTCACCCAATACCACAGGTATTTTTTTGATAGTTTGCACCTTTAGAGCATTTACGCTCATTTGGGGCTTTCTAATATCCAATCTTTCGGCATCCTCGGAGACAATTACCTCCTCTAATTGCTGGGCTTCTTCTTCTAGTTTAAAATTGATTTTTTGATTAGTGCTAAGGTTGACCTTTTGAGAGATATTGGTAAACCCTAGATAGCTTACCATTACATTATAATCTCCCTTTGGTAGTGAAATAGAGTAAAAACCATATTCATTGGTGGTTGTGCCAGTACGAAGTTCAGGTATCGCAACGGTAACCCCAATTAGGGTTTCATTACTTGAGGCTTCCGTTATGGTACCACTAATGGTAAAACGTTGTTGTGAAAAGGAAAAAAGAGAAAATAGCAGTGACACTAAAAATAGTACCGAGCGAATTTTTGACATTCGATTGATGATTTCCTTAAAAATAAGGAATAAAATACAGTCTTAAACTGTATATCAAACCAAAAATCACAAAACTATTCTGCAATTGTTTTTAAAATTTCATTGAAGCTACTGCTAGGTCTCATAGCACTAGCAGCCTTTACATCATTAGGTAAATAGTAACCGCCAATGTCAACAGGTTTTCCTTGGGCATCAATTAACTCTTTTAGTATTTCGCTCTCTTTTTCCTTAAAAATAGTATCTACTTTAGAGAACTTTTCCTTTAAATCTTGATCCTTGGTTTGATTTGCCAGTGCCTCTGCCCAGTACATAGCCAGATAAAAATGACTGCCTCTTGTGTCCAGTTCATTAACTTTTCTTGAAGGTGACTTATCATTATCCAAGAATTTTTCAGTGGCTTGATCAAGAGCTTCTGCTAAGACC
>CAYGUZ010000191.1:0-4579 GCA_964353215.1 uncultured Flavobacteriaceae bacterium | reverse complement strand
AATAATAAAAAATTACGTGATTGTCGTGTGCATTTGCAAGATATGAAGAAGGACAGACGATTGGAAAGCACGCTCTTTATTACCGAGGGAGATTCGGCTTCCGGGTCTATAACCAAATCTAGGGATGTAAATACACAAGCGGTCTTTAGCCTTAGAGGTAAACCTCTTAATTCTTACGGCATGTCTAAGAAGATTGTTTATGAGAACGAAGAGTTTAATTTGCTGCAGGCTGCACTCAATATCGAAGATTCTATGGAAGACCTTCGATATAACAATATTGTTATAGCAACTGACGCTGATGTTGATGGAATGCATATTCGTTTGCTCTTGATTACATTTTTTCTACAGTTTTTTCCTGAACTGATCAAAGAGAATCACTTGTACATTTTGCAAACTCCACTTTTTAGGGTAAGAAATAAAAAAGAGACGATTTATTGTTATAGTGAAGAAGAACGCAAAAACGCAATTGAGAAACTTACAGGCAAACCTGAAATAACACGATTTAAAGGATTGGGCGAAATCTCGCCTGATGAGTTCAAGCATTTTATCGGTGACGATATTAGATTGGAACCTGTAATGTTAGACAAAGCAATGTCCATTGAAGAATTATTGAAATTCTATATGGGTAAAAATACACCTGACCGTCAAGAATTTATAATTAAAAACCTTAAAGTAGAACTTGATTTGGTTGAAGAAAATCAATTGTAAATCAAAATAATAAGATTTGTTTAATACATGGATGAAAATGAAGAATTGACAGAAGGCTTTTCGAATAACGAGGGAGTCCCTGACGATGCGCTGACCCGGGTAACGGGCATGTATAAAGATTGGTTTTTAGACTATGCTTCTTATGTAATTCTTGAGCGAGCGGTACCTGCCATAGAAGATGGTTTTAAGCCTGTGCAAAGAAGAATCATGCATTCGTTAAAAGAACTCGATGATGGGCGTTACAATAAAGTAGCTAATGTTGTCGGTCATACGATGCAGTACCACCCGCATGGAGATGCGAGTATTGCGGACGCAATGGTACAAATAGGTCAAAAAGATTTATTGATCGACACCCAAGGAAACTGGGGGAACATTCTTACCGGTGACAGGGCGGCCGCCTCAAGGTATATCGAAGCTAGGCTTTCTAAGTTTGCCCTAGAGGTTATTTTTAGCCCTAAAATTACAGAATGGCAACTTTCGTATGATGGTAGAAAAAAAGAACCGGTCAACTTGCCCGTTAAGTTTCCATTGCTACTTGCCCAAGGCGCAGAAGGTATTGCAGTAGGTCTCTCTACTAAAGTATTGCCGCATAATTTTGTTGAGCTGATAGACGCGTCTATAAAGCACCTTAAAGGAAAAAGCTTTAAGATATATCCCGATTTTCCTACATCTGGAATTATAGATGTTACCCACTATAACGATGGTCTTCGCGGTGGAAAAATAAGAGTTCGGGCAAGAATAGAAAATATTGACAAAAATACGTTGGTTATCAAAGAAATACCATACGGAACCAATACCTCTTCTTTAATAGATTCTATTCTGAAAGCTAATGAAAAGGGAAAGATAAAAATCAAGAAGATTGAAGACAATACTGCGGCAGAAGTAGAAATTTTGGTGCACTTACCTTCAGGGATTTCCCCAGACAAAACCATAGATGCCTTGTATGCCTTCACTGCGTGTGAATCCTCTATTTCACCACTTGGGTGTATCATAGAAGACAATAAGCCTATTTTTATGGGCGTAACTGAAATGTTACGCAGGTCAACAGATAGTACGGTAGAACTTCTAAAAGCCGAACTAGAGATTCAACTCAACGAACTGGAAGAGCAGTGGCATTTTGCCTCTCTTGAGCGAATATTCATTGAGAACCGTATTTACCGTGAAATTGAAGAAGAAGAAACATGGGAGGGTGTTATTGCTGCCATAGGCAAAGGCCTTAAACCGCATACCGAACATTTACGACGTGCTGTTACCGAAGAGGATATCGTTCGACTTACGGAAATACGAATTAAAAGAATCTCGAAATTCGATTTAGATAAGGCCAAGCAGTATTTAGACAGTTTAGAAGATAGAATAGCGGAAACGAAGAATTACCTGGCCAATTTGGTAGATTTCGCCATCGATTATTTTCAGGAACTCAAAAAGAAATATGCGAAGGGTCGTGAACGTAAGTCCGAAATCAGAATATTCGATGATATCGAGGCCACAAAAGTGGTCATCCGAAACACAAAACTCTATGTAAATCGCGAAGAAGGCTTTATAGGCACATCCTTAAAACGTGATGAATATGTTACTGATTGTAGTGACATTGATGATATTATTGTTTTCACCAAAAAAGGTGAGATGATGGTTACTAAGGTAGATTCCAAAATATTTGTGGATAAGAACATTATTCATGTAGCTGTGTTTAAGAAAAAGGATAAACGCACCACGTTCAACATGATTTATAAAGATGGTAAGGGAGGCCCTAGTTATATTAAACGATTCAATGTCACGAGCATTACGCGAGACAAAATGTATGACCTCACCAATGGCAATGCGAATTCTGATGTGCTTTATTTTTCGGCAAACCCCAACGGTGAAGCTGAAGTGATCACAGTACACCTTAGGCAATCTGGAAGCATCAAAAAACTAAAATGGGATATCGACTTCGCTGATGTTCTAATTAAAGGGAGAACTTCCAAAGGAAATATTGTTACAAAATACCCTGTCAAGCGAATCGAATTAAAAGAAAAAGGACTTTCTACTTTAAAACCGCGTAAAATTTGGTTCGATGATATTGTACAGCGCTTAAATGTGGATGAAAGAGGAGAGCTGCTCGGAGAGTTTCGACCAGATGACTTATTACTGGTCGTAAATCAAAAAGGGTATGTAAAAACAATTGTTCCTGATTTAAATGCCCGTTTTGACGACGATATGATCGTTCTTGAGAAATGGAATCCGAACAAACCAATTTCCGCTATTTACTATGATGGTGAAAAAGAGCGCTACTACATAAAACGTTTCTTGATTGAAAATGCCAATAGAGAAGATTTGATAATTACCGAACATCCCAAATCACAGCTCGAATTGATATCTACGGATTGGAGGCCAGTTGTAGAGCTAGAATTTGTGAAACCGCGAGGTAAAGAAGCTAAGGCCAATCATAAAGTAGACGTTGAAGACTTTATAGCCATCAAGGGAATAAAAGCGCTTGGAAATCAGCTTACCAGTGATAAGGTTAAAAATATAAACGCCTTAGAATCGCTCCCTTATGAAGAGCCTCAGGCACAATCACCTAATGAAATAGAAGTTGTTGAAGAAGAAAATGTAGATGTAGAAAATAAAGACAGACCAGATAATGATGAAGAATCGCAAACCACTCTATTCTAATATGAACGCACCTATTTTGCACATTTTTGTTTAGCAAATAACGAGTAATAGTATGTGTTTGCCCTCTAAATATTCAACAGTTTATGTATGGGTATCTAAGATGTTTATATTTGAACTAAAATAGCTTTTTTATGGATTTTACCAATCCTCTTGTTTATGGAGGTCCTTGTTTTATCATTTTCATTTTATTGGAATTAACATATAGTAAAAATCATGACGAACATCATGATCTGTATGACTGGAACGATCTTTTTGCAAGTGGCTTTATGGGTCTTGGCTCCGCGATTTTAGCGGCTTTGCTTAAAGTAGTATCTGCAATTGTAATATTTACTTACGTGTATGAGGTGTTTAATCCTTTAGTAGACGGAGTGCGAACCAATATTATGGGGTATCGATCTTTTGGTTATGCTTGGTATATTTGGCTATTATGCCAATTAGCCGATGATTTCACCTATTACTGGTTTCATCGGGCCAATCATGAAATTCGTATTCTTTGGGCGGCTCATATTGTACACCACTCTTCGGACAACTTCAATTTAGGGACAGCAGTGCGTAACGGTTGGTTTACCCTTTTGTATAAGCCTTTATTTTACATGTGGATGCCCGCAATCGGTTTCTCTCCAGAAATGGTCGTATTCTGTTTAGGCATCGAGGCCTTATGGCAATTTCAGCTGCATACGGTATTGCTTCCTAAGCTTGGTATTTTTGAAAAATTCATGAATACGCATACCATGCATCAGGTTCACCATGCCCAAAATGTCGAATATTTAGATAAAAACCATGGCGGATTTTTAAACATATTCGACAAGTTATTTGGAACTTGGCTGCCGCTAGATGATTCTATAGACGTTAAGTACGGCGTTATTCATGCCCCTAACTCTAACAACCCCATTGTAATTCTAACCCATGAATTCAAGGACATCTGGATGGATATGAAAAAATCTCCAAAACTTTCACACAAGCTCATGTATATTTTTGGGCCTCCGGGATGGAGTCATGACGGTAGCACCATGACGGTAAAACAACAGCAGCGATTGTTTGAAAAGCAGAAAAATGAAAATCCTGAGGTGGCTTTCAGTAGGCCAAACTAGTTCACTGCCCAAAATTCAAAATTAAATAAAATGCCCGCTGAAACGCGGGCTTTTTTACAACACAAAACTTGAGTCTTCACTTGTGCTAATCTTTGTTTACTTTTTCCTCAGCAGGTTTCTTATTTTTC
>CAYGUZ010000190.1:0-4610 GCA_964353215.1 uncultured Flavobacteriaceae bacterium | reverse complement strand
AAAATTAAGGTCGCTTCTTCGATGAGCTTTTTTGACTGTGAATTTTGATGTTCAAAATTGTAAATAAGATTGTCGCTGGGCAACCATTTTAAAAATTTTGGGTAATCGTTCGGCACTATAACCATCGGATTTTGATCTATTGCCTTTAAAAAATGGGCTAAGGCCAAACAGGAGCCAATGGCATCTCCATCAGGATTTTTATGTGGTATCAGTACAATTTTTTGGGGCTTCGCAAGAAGGGACTTTACAGTAGCGATATCTGTCGAATTCATGCGGGCAAAGATACAATAATATAACAGAGTGTTTGCTTTTGATAAGCTATTTTGTCGCCATTAGATAGGCTCGAAAATACAACTGCACTATATTGTTCTATTGCAATTGGTTTTAGCGAGATGAATAAAATAGGCCGGTCAATAGTTCATTTAAATGCCAAAGAACACATCTTTTATGAGCTAAAACAAAGCTCATTAATCTTGCATGGCAAACGAAAAAGCGTAATTTTGCGCAAAATTTTAGAAAATGACAGGAAACAGAACGTTTACCATGATTAAACCAGATGCGGTTGAAAACGGACATATTGGTGCGATATTAGAAAAAATTACAGCAGCAGGTTTTAAAATTGTGGCTATGAAATATACCCAACTTAGTTTAAGAGATGCAAAAGCCTTTTACGCCGTGCATAGTGAGCGTCCATTTTTCGGAGAGCTTGTGGAGTTTATGACAAGAGGGCCTATAGTAGCGGCTATCTTAGAAAAAGATAATGCAGTAGAAGATTTTCGTGCCTTAATCGGTGCCACCAACCCAACTGAAGCTGCTGAAGGAACCATTCGTAAATTATTTGCTACCAGTATCGGTGAAAATGCGGTTCATGGCTCAGATAGCGACGAAAATGCCGCTATTGAAGGTGCTTTTCACTTTGCAGGAAGAGAAGTATACTAGAAAAACTTTTTACAAATAGATACAAAGCCATTCTCTCAGATAGAATGGCTTTTTTATTAGCGTAAAACCAATTTTTTAATCAAGTCTTTTCCTAGTTCTTCGTTTAAAAGGGTGATAATTTTAGAAGTTCCCATGCTGAGCTCTTGCCGAAGCACAGAAGAAGAAAGCGACACAAATAGTGTTTCGTTTCGTAACTCTACCTGTGTAGTGTAATTATTCACGCCATTGCCCATTAATTTCGCCCAAGCTTCACGGGCATCTACCTTATCTATCCCTTTTTGAAGTTTGTTTTTTTGAATGAACTCATTTATGGCTTCACCCAAATTCATATGTGAACTGTACCGTTTGGCCATTATTCTATTTTTATAGGTTCGTACCTTTTGTACGTATAGGTGATATCATTTTCGTTAGTGATAGAAAATTGATTCTCTTCTAATGCGATTAATCTTTCATGCCATTCACTTAAGTCGTTTTTGTAATAGAAAGCGAAAACACCATCCTTTTCGACCAAGGTGAAAAGTTCTGCATCATTAGACGTGTCATAAGTGCCATCAAATTTAGGGTGTACCTTTTTTTTGAATCCCTTCATTTCCTTCAGTTCAATATAGTCTACGCTAGGGTTGACCTTGTAGGTTTTCTTTTGGCCATCAGCAAATTCAACCTCGGTAATTTCCCAATAGCCATTTAGGCTATTCAGCTTTTCCTTCGCTATCGGAGAGGTACAGCCGGTAATTAGAGTTATAAAAATCAAAAAAGCAAAATATCTCATTTTACAAGTTAAATATTTTGTAACTCTGGTTGATGGTTTTTACAACTTTTTCAGTTCTATCTGCGTGAGTGTCGCTAATGAACAGTTGTCCGAATTCATCATTGTCTACCAAAGCAACTATTTGAGCGACCCGGGTTTCATCCAATTTATCAAAAATATCATCAAGCAATAAAATCGGCGTTGTTTTGGCCTGTTCTTTTATGAAATGAAATTGCGCCAGCTTTAAAGCAATTAAAAAAGATTTTTGCTGGCCTTGGCTACCGAATTTTTTAATGGGGTAACCATCAATGGTAAAATCAAGGTCGTCTTTATGAATACCAACACTAGTATATTGCAGGGCACGGTCTTTTTCTATGGAATTGGTTAGCAAGTCACTTAAACCATTTTCTAAAAGTTTGCTTTGATATGCCAATAATACACTTTCTTCTTTTTTAGAAATATTGGCATACTGTTCTTGAAAGATTGGAATAAAACTTTCTAAAAATTGTGAACGTTTTTTAAATATTTCAGTTCCGAAGGTATGTAACTGCTCATCGTATACAGATAAAGCATCTTTATCAAAAGTTCTATTGACGGCAAAATATTTTAATAGTGAATTACGCTGGGTCAGTATTTTATTGTACTTTATCAGGGTTTGCAGATAGGTCTTGTCCGATTGTGATATTACGCCATCTATAAACTTTCTTCGCGTATCGCTTCCTTCAACAATAAGGTCTCTATCGGCCGGAGATATAATAACCAAGGGAAGAAAACCAATATGTTCTGAAAATTTATCATAAGTCTTTCCATTACGTTTAATGACCTTCTTCATTCCCTTTTTAAAGCTGCACACAATTTTTTCTTCACGGTCATTTTTTTCGAATTCCCCGTCAATCATAAAAAATTCGGTACCGTGCTTAATATTTTGTGTTGCCACGGGGTTGAAGTAGCTTTTACCGAAACAAAGGTGGTAGATAGCATCTAGAATATTGGTTTTGCCGATTCCATTTTTGCCCACTAAACAGTTGATGGTAGGGTCAAAATCTAAGTTTTTTGAATCAAAATTTTTATAGTTTACTAAGGATAAGTGTTTTAAAAACATAGGTGGTTCGAAAATCTTACGATTTTAAATGATAGCGGCTAGCAAAAATAACGAATAATTTGCCTTTCGGTTTTGGATAAAACCTTTATTTTTGCGCGATTAATAAAATGAAGAATGGCGACATATAAAAAGCGCGGCTTTAAGCCAAAGAATAAAGCGGAAGAAATAGTAATCGATGAACAGAACAGTACTACTGCTGAGGTTTTTAGTACACTTGATGAAAGTGCATCTAAAACAGAAGCATGGGTTTCTAAAAATCAGAACTATATCTTGGGTGTTATAGGTGCTGTGGCCCTCGGTGTTTTGGGGTATTTAGCCTATACACAATTTGTGCAGACACCAAAAGAGGCAAATGCAGCGAACGAGCTTTACTATCCGCAACAATATTTTGACCGGGCAATGGTAGATGAAACCGCAAAGGATTCACTGCTTAACTTAGCTCTTAATGGGGCGGAGGGTAAATATGGTTTTCTAGATATTATCGATGAGTATAAAGGTACTAAAGCAGCAAACTTGGCGACGTACTCGGCGGGAATGGCATATCTAAATCAGCAGAACTACCAAGAAGCGATTTCTTATCTCGAAAACTTTTCTTCTGATGATGCAATTCTTGGAGCATTGGCAAAAGGAGGAATAGGGGATGCTTTTGCGCAGCTTGAACAACCTGAAGAAGCGTTGGATTACTATGAAAAAGCAGTAGCGCATGATAGTAATGATTATACTACGCCACGTTTTCTCTACAAAGCAGGTGTTATAGCAACAGATTTAGGCTATACGGATAAGGCTTTGCAATATTTCACAAGAATTAAAGAAGAATTTTCAAAAGCTCCTGAGGCTAACAATATAGATGCTTTAATAGGCTTCGCAAAAAAGTAGCATATGGCTACAGAGATAAAAAACTTATCGGTTTACAACAAAGAAGAAATCCCAAATGCGCAAAATCTTCGGTTTGGAATTGTTGTTTCCGCTTGGAACGATAATATCACTGAACAGCTTTTTAAAGGGGCGTTTGCTGCCCTTCTTGATTGTGGAGCTACTGAAAAAAACATTGTACGCTGGAATGTTCCTGGAAGTTTCGAATTGGTGTTCGGAAGTAAAAAGATAATCCAGACCCAAAAGGTAGATGCCGTAATCGCAATAGGCAGTGTGATAAGAGGCGAAACTAGTCATTTCGATTATGTTTGCGGAGCTACCGCTCAGGGAATTAAAGATTTGAACGTAAAGTTCGATGTGCCGGTGATATTCTGCGTACTTACTGATGACACCCTGCAACAGTCGATTGATCGCAGTGGAGGTAAGCATGGTAATAAAGGCATTGAAGCTGCTATTGCCGCCATACAAATGGCCGCTTTAGGCAAATAATTTCAGCATCTTATAAAAGTACTTTCTGTTAACATTTTTTGTGAACGGGCAGCCATACGTTTTTTCTATTTTAAGTACCTTTGAGTATATACGGAAAAGGAGTTTATGCGCAAGTTTTTACGACTTAGAGGAAATAAAAGTTTTAACTATACCCCACGCTATTACAAGGGTGAGGGTAGTCCGTATAAAATTGAACACAAACTTGATAAATTTCGAAGTACGGCAAGTACTACAAGAGGATTAAAAAATAAATTTTCATCTGCCTTTCAAGACTTAAAAACGGAAGGTGACAGGAACGTGAAAACTCGTTTTCTGGTCATTTTAGGGGTGCTGATTTTAATCTTTCTTTTTATCATCGATTTCGATTTATCCATATTTTATATGTCCTAATGGCCGACATCATTAAACTTTTACCGGATCATGTGGCGAACCAAATTGCTGCAGGTGAAGTGGTACAAC
>CAYGUZ010000189.1:0-4637 GCA_964353215.1 uncultured Flavobacteriaceae bacterium | reverse complement strand
AATACTGTCCAAGGCAAGAAAACCCATAAAAACGTATGGAAAAAGAAAAAGTAATCACTACTGTTCTTACCATGCCCTTCGCCGCTTAAACGTTCAAAGCTTTGCTCCCAAAAAATAAAGAAAATTCCACTTCGGTTACTTTTCCCTCTAATTACTTTTTCGGGGTGCAAGTCAAACTGAAGGTAATAGGCATAAAGCATGGGCGCAATGGCAATACCAAAAACAAGTAAAGCAACCAACACCCGCCAATTCAAAAGCTTGTTCCATTTTCGGGTATAAGCCAAATGACATATGACGCAAATGCCTATGACCAAAAGTGCAATTTGCCCTTTTGTAGAAAAAGCAATACCGGCCCCAAATGCCCCAAGCGCAATATTCTTAATTGTATTATTTTCAATGTATGCAATCAACTGCCAGATGGCAAAAATTGTAAAACCGGTCAAAACCGCATCTGTTCTTACATCGATATTCGATAGCACAATGGTTTGAGCAGTCATGAAAATTAGTGCAGCGAACTTTCCAATATCGGTATTGTAAAGCAGCTTTGCCAATCCGTAACAGCTATAAGCCCCTAGAAGTGTGGCCAATATACCTGGTATGCGATACGCCCAGTGATTAATGCCAAAAACCTTATAAGACAATGCCGCTAACCAATAATGCATATGAGGCTTGTCTAAATACTCATTGGTTCCTTTAAAAAGATTTACAAAATCATTCTCTTGTACCATTCGCATTGCCATTACGGCAAATTGTGCAGAATCATACTCGAATAGCGGAGAAAACATTCCAATGATATACACTAGAATAACCAAAGCAATTAAAAACCAATATCTGGTTGTAGAAATCAAGCCTTAATTTTTAAAGTAGTAAAGATATATAACTTGGCAAATAACCAGCCAAAAAGAATACCGATTCCAATACCGCTAATAACATCTAAAGGAAAATGTACCCCAATATATATTCTGCTATAAGCAACAAAAAATGCCCAAATAATGAGAAGAACACCAATAAATTTTATTTGGTTCTTAAACAGAAGGCTAAAAAAAGTCGCTAGTGCGAAAGAACTTGCTGCATGAGCAGAAAAATATCCAAATTTACCACCGCAATAGCTTTTTACAAGACGCATGAGAGCTGATACTTCTACATCATGGCAGGGCCTTAAACGTTGTACTCCATACTTGAAAAAATTAGCCAATTGATCTGTGACAGTTACCAAGAGGGCAATAGCAATTAATAAAAGAATGGTCTTTTTAAGTTTTAAGTTTTTAAACGCTAACCAAAGAAGCACTACGTACAAGGGAATAGAATTCCATTTATTAGTGATGAACAGCCAAAAACCATCCCAACTTTTTGTACCCAATCCATTTAAAAACAGAAAAAGCTCTTTATCTAATTGTAAAAGCTGTTCTAACATTACTAACTATCGTAACGTGCCACTTCCCTATCATAAAACGCAGTAGCAGCTTCAATTAAACTTTCGGTTTCTTCTTCAAGTTCTTTTTCGTCTTCTTTAGAAAATTCTTCTAGCCATTCTACTTCATCATCTTCTAGATTTATAATAAATCTGGGGAACTCGGTATGCACAATATATATACCGTTGGGAAAATCTGTATTATCCCCTAAAAGAAACTTTGGCAAATCCATTTTTTACGAATTTAAAATCAATCGTTTTGTTAAATAATTAAATCGAAGATACAACATTACAGCAGATGCAGTAAGCCCTAATAATAGTCCGATCCATATGCCCGTACTTTCATATTCCGTAAATAATCCTAAATAATAACTTACGGGAAAACCAATCAGCCAATAGGCTATAAAGGTAATGAGTGTGGGGATTTTTACATCTTGCAAGCCACGTAGAGCGCCCAAGACAACGACTTGAATACCATCTGAAATTTGAAATACCGCTGCTACCAATAAAAGTTTGGCTGCAAGAACAATTACTTCTGTATTGTCTATTTGGTTTGCGACATCATCAACATCTAAATAAATGGTAGGCAACCAATTTCTTCCAAGAAGAAATATGGCGGCGAAAACAATTTCAAGCAGAAAGGTCAACAAGAAAATTGATATTCCAATTCTTCTGAGAGCCTTAAAATCTTTTAATCCTTTCTGGTTACCAACTCGCACCATGGCCGCTACACCCAAGCCCATACCTACCATAAATGTCATACTACTTAAATTCAAAGCAATTTGATTGGCGGCCTGGGCATTTTTACCTAAAACTCCACTTAACCAAATTGCCGCCGTGAAAATGGCCACTTCAAAAAACATTTGCAGTGCTGAAGGAAAACCGAGATTAATGATTTTCTGCATTACGCTCTTCTCTATCTTTTTGAAATTAAAACCGGTAACATACTCATGGAATTTCTTCTTGCTTTTTAACAAATACCAGATAAAGGCCACCATTATCATCCTAGATACCAATGTGCCGATTGCAGCACCGACTATACCCAGTTTTGGAAATCCGAATGAACCAAAAATCAACAAATAGTTTAAAACGATGTTTACAACATTGGCCAAAATCGTAGCATACATTGGGTATTTTGTTTGTGACAAGCCTTCAGAAAACTGTTTGAACGCTTGAAAAATAATCAGCGGCACCAATGAAAAAGCCACCAGTTCAAGATAAGGTATTGCCAACGCCACAACTTCTTTAGGTTGTTGCATTACGTACATTAAGGGTTTACAAAGCAAAATGACACCAAAAAGCGAAAGCCCCAAAAAAGAACAAAGAACCAACCCATGCTTGAGTGCACTTTTGACGTCTGCCTTTTTTACGGCACCATCGGCCTCTGCAACTAAAGGTGTAATTGCAGTGGAAAACCCTATACCCAAAGACATTGCAATAAAAACAAAACTATTGCCCAAAGAAACGGCTGCAAGTTCAGCGGTGCCTAATTGCCCCACCATAATATTATCGGCAAAGGCAACAAAAGTGTGCCCTAGCATACCCAAGATAACGGGATAGGACAGTTTTAAATTATAGCGAAACTCTTTGGTGTATTGTTGAAACAACCCTGAATGGTTTAGAGCGCCTAAAGATACTTTTTAAGTATTGAATACCCGTTATGCATTTTGAATTACATAAACTTATAAAACCGTTAGTTCGAGTTTTTAACGCAGAAAAAAGTATCGAGAACAAGGTCTCTAAACTATGAATTCTGATTCTCGATACAATTTTTCAAGGTTTTCTCTTGAAAAACCACTCGAATTGACGAATTTTCATCAAAATACCGAACAGGTTATTGAATAAATAGTTATAACGATTGACAATGCTATTAAAAAAAACCTTTAGGAAGCTTTTTAGCCTGTTCCCAAAAAATATCCATTTCGGCCAAAGTCATTTCTTTGAGTGTTTTGTTTAATTCTTTGGCTTTCGCCTCAAGAAACTGGAATCTTTGAATGAACTTTTTATTCGTTCGTTCTAAGGCATTCTCTGGACTTATGTTCAAAAAACGGGCGTAATTTACCATAGAAAAAAGAACGTCGCAAAATTCAGCTTCCATATAATCAATATCATTAGCATTAACTACTTCTTGAAATTCTGCTAATTCTTCTTGTAACTTTTCGAAAACTTGCTCGGGTTTTTCCCAATCAAAACCGACCCCAGCAACTTTCTCTTGTATTCTATTTGCCTTAACCAAGGCAGGTAAACTATTCGGCACACCCTCAAGCACACTCTTTTTGCCTTCTTTTAATTTTATATTTTCCCAATTTTCTTTTACCTGTTCTTCATTCTCAACCTTTATATCTCCGTAAATATGCGGATGACGATTAATAAGTTTCTCGCAAATTTCATTGGCGACATCGGCAATATCAAAGTCATTGGTTTCAGAGCCTATTTTAGCATAAAAAACAATGTGTAATAGCAGATCACCAAGTTCTTTTTTTACTTCTTGCAAATCATTATCTAAAATAGCATCGCCCAGTTCATAGGTCTCTTCAATGGTCAAGTGTCGCAGCGTTTGTAGCGTCTGCTTTTTATCCCATGGACATTGGGCTCTTAGCTCGTCCATAATCGTAAGTAATCTATCAAAAGCTTTGAGTTGCCCTTCTCTTGAATTCATAAAAATTTATATAAAACTAACTAGCAAGTATTTTCTTTGCATTTTCAAATTCGGTCACCATTTCTTGCAAAATTCGGGAGGCAGGTTTAATATCATGAATTAAAGCCGATACTTGACCTATTTCAAGTTCTCCTTCTTCTAAATCACCTTCGAACATCCCTCTTTTTGCTCGGGCCCTACCCAAGACTGTTTTTAATTCTTCAATAGAAGCTCCTTTTTCATAGGCCTCTTGAACTTGATGATAAAAATTGTTTTTAAGCAACCTCACGGGAGCTAATTCTTTTAAAGTCAATTGAGTGTCACCCTCTTTAGCCTTAACAACTTCCTCTTTAAAAGAAAGATGTGAAGAAGCCTCATTGCTGGCAACAAAACGACTGCCGACCTGAACCCCATCTGCACCCAAGACCATAGTGGCCAACATTTGACGACCAGTTGCTATGCCCCCAGCGGCTATTAAAGGTATCTCTAGTTTCTCTTTTACCGCGGGTATCAGCACCAAAGTCGTGGTCTCATCTCGGCCATTGTGCCCACCGGCTTCAAAACCTTCGGCGACTACAGCGTCCACTC
>CAYGUZ010000188.1:3787-4652 GCA_964353215.1 uncultured Flavobacteriaceae bacterium | reverse complement strand
CTGGTAATAGAAACGATTCTTAAGAAAGAGGAGGCCATTAAAGAAAGTTTAGATGAACTTTCGAAGAAGGAATTGATCAATTGGTTGCTCAATAAAGACTTACAACTTGACCCTAAAGATTTTAAAGAGGATATTGTAAAAGATACCATTACCAATATTCAACAACTTAAGGAAATTCAGGCACGAAACGGTCAAGAAGGTTGTAACCGCTATATTATCAGTAATTCTGAAGATATTTTTTCTGTTCTTTTTGTGTACGGGTTATTTAGATGGACAGGCTGGTCAGAAGAAGATATTACCTTTGACATAGTTCCTCTTTTTGAGACAATGAAAGGTATGGATGCCGCAGAAGAAGTAATGCAAACGCTTTTTGAGATTAAAGCCTACAGAAAGCATCTTGAGCGAAGGCAAGAAGCACATACCATTATGCTTGGTTTTTCAGATGGTACAAAAGATGGCGGTTATTTAAAGGCGAATTGGTCTATTCTTAAAACAAAAGAAACCTTGAGTAAGGTTTGTAAAAAGAATGGTATTAAAGTGATGTTTTTTGATGGTAGGGGAGGCCCACCGGCCCGTGGAGGTGGAAAAACGCATCGTTTTTATGCCGCACAGACCAAAGATGTGGCCAATCATGAAATTCAATTGACCATTCAAGGGCAAACCATTACCAGTACCTATGGAACAAAAGAGCAGTTCATGCATAATTCAGAACAGTTGTTGACCGCAGGCCTTAGTAACAACCTTTTTGGCAAAGAACATGCAATCTCAGCTTCACAAAGAAAGTTAATCGAAGAATTATCAGAATTAAGTTTTGCAAAGTATGATGCCTTAAAACAGCACGATAAATTTATCCCCTATTTAGAAC
>CAYGUZ010000188.1:0-3777 GCA_964353215.1 uncultured Flavobacteriaceae bacterium | reverse complement strand
ATTTAGAACATCGCAGTACTTTAAAATACTATTCGAACGCCAATATAGGTAGTCGCCCTGGTAAACGTGGAAACAAAAAACAGCTAGAACTATCAGATTTAAGAGCAATCTCTTTTGTAGGTTCGTGGAGTCAGCTAAAGCAAAATGTGCCCGGTTATTTCGGATTGGGTACCGCTATTAAAGAACTAGCTGACCAAGGAAGATTAAAAGACATAAAAACACTGTATAAAGACGTGCCGTTTTTTAGGGCCTTAATGCTTAATAGCATGATGTCTTTGGCCAAAACAAATTTTGATTTGACCAATTATATGAAAGATGACCCTGAATTTGGAGCATTTTGGAATATTCTTCATGACGAGTGTCAGCTATCGGAAAAAATGCTTTTACAAATTTCAGGACAAAAGATTTTAATGGAAAATGAAGCGGTTTCTAGAGAATCTGTAAAAATTCGAGAGAAAATTGTACTGCCTTTATTGGTGATACAACAAAATGCCCTATATCATATTACTCAAAAATCAGAATTTGCTTCGCTTTATGAAAAGATAGTAACCCGTTCTTTATACGGAAATATTAATGCGAGTAGAAATTCGGCCTAGTAAAAAACAATTTTAACTCTCCTATTGAGAACGTACCCTGTAGGTGATTCTTCGGTTGGTGATGATAACTTGGGGCGCAAGCACCGTAAGTGTCGCACTGCCAGAAATAGCACTATCACAAACAAGAGGGCCATTAGATAGTAAAACACGGTAGATATAACCATCTTTATCAAGAGCTGGATTTAACAGGGTCAAATTGGCAGTTTGTGTACCGCTATAGTCGGCACCATCGGTTATAGATATAAAGGTAGTACCGCCGTCTGTACTTCGCTGCCATTGATATATGCCGATATTGTCAGCTGTTATGGATATGCTTCCATTGTTTCCATTAGTCACTTGAATATTTGCCGGCTGTGTACTAATGGTCAGTGATGGCCCAAATTGCTGAAAATCTGGAATGCCATTTGGTTCGAAATCATTAGGTGTTGGGTATGAGGCCCCAATTACGGTACCATCTGGGTTAACCGTTGGGGTTCCAAAACCATAAATTCCGTCATCACCGCCGTCGGCATTACTATCGTTGTAAGCCTCATTGGCATCTGAGCAGCCATCACCGTCACTATCCAAATCCAAATAATCAGCCGTACCGTCATTGTCTGTATCTATGCATGATTCTGAGGCGGAATGGCCTAGAGAGACATCAAAAAATGTTGCGGTAGTAGTGCCGGTCACGGCCAGTTTGAACGATGTTACAGGTACAACCCCCGTATACTCGTTAATGTCGTTTCGTGTGAGGGTCAATACTCCGGTTTGATCGATACTCAATACGAAGACATCGGTATTTGTTTTTGGTTGGGCAGTTGGATCCCAGATGGTCGGTAGTTTTCCTAAAAAATTATTCCCTGAAAAATAGACTTTAAAAGCCCCATCGTTCCAGCCATTCAATGTTTGGGCCCCACCATCTGGTAGTAAACCGATCATCATACCAGAACTGGCACCTGTGGTCCACTCTAGCCGAATCGGCAAATCAAAAATTTGGTCTGAATATGAAGTGCTAAAAGTCCCATTTGATACTGCTGTGATACTGTTAGTCGTTGTAGACTGCACCGTTGTTCCATTAAAGGTCAGGGCGGCGATGTCTGCATAGATATAAGTGGTTATACAGCCATCCTCCGTATTAAGAATACCGTCATTGTCCGCATCTAAATCATCAGTATCGCAGATACCATCGTTATCAATATCCGTATTTTTATCAGGATCTAAAGGTGAGCAATCTATATTATTGTTAAATCCGTCGCTATCACAGTCTATGTTCGGATCACTGGGATCGCAAGCCGATGTTAAGGTCATATCGCAAATGGTTCCTTGGACCCATCCCGAAGAACCTCCAACATTAGTGCCGATTAAGGTCGTAAAAGGGGTGTCGGACGTAACTGTTATCCATGAGTCCGTAAAATTGGCAATACCCTGTATTCGGCTGTTGCGCTTTAATATAGTAACATTACATGGGTCGCTCAGTGTCAACCTACCTCCTGTATCCGTTGAGAATTGTAGAATATCATCTGCATTCACTACCGTATAAGATACTCTGACAGATGTAACCGGCAAACTAAACGTATGTGTTACTGTTCCAGAAGTTGATGTTCCACTCCAAGCCCCGTTTCCTATAAAGGGAGAGGTAGCGCAACCCTCTGGATTTGAGCTTGGATTTGTATATGTTGCAGAAAGGGTGCCCGTTACTGTTACTGTAATACCGTTTACGTTACAAGAGTTTTGCCCATAACTATAATTTGAACCCCAAAAAGCACATAGAAAGACCATTAAAAATGTCGTAGTCCTAAATACAATTGTCACCTCGTTATTTTTAAAATTACTCAAATCAACGGGTATTTTTGAGGGCTTGCAATTATTTGTTGTGAGTTAAGCTGTTAATGTTGTAAAGGCACAGAACATTAACTTTTACGCTAAAATTTGTTGTATTGAACAGAGAAAGGAGGTCTAAAAATCGTTATTAACAGGCCTTGTTGAATCAATAGTTCGGCATTACTCTTATTTTGGATTTGAATGATGCCATAAACCATCGTGCAATCGAGTTTCTAATAATATTTGGCCAGTTACTCAAAAATGAAGGTGAAATTAAGAAAGTTTGTCGAGTACTTATTCACCAAAAATACTTTGTGCAGAGCTAATTGTTTAGTTTTAACTAGATGCCCACATCGGGGTGGTAAGTTGCGCAAAACATAGGCTTTATTATTTAGTTATGCCATTGCCCAGAAGCTCATAAAAAGCCCTTATCCCATAAGCGAGCTGGCCAATTTTTAAATTTTCGTTTGGGCTATGCTGGTTATTGTCGGGGTTTACCATAGGTATAATAAATGCAGGTATTTGCAACTCGTTAATAAAAGGAGCTATTGGTACGGTACCGCCCATAATTCGTATTTGAACAACATCTTCGCTGAACGCTTGTTTCATTGTGCTCACAAGAAAATCTCCATATTCATTATCTAAATCGGTTCTAAAGGCATCGGTGACAGGGCCCTCTAAAACTGTTACTATTTTTTCATTTCGCAAGCGTTCTTCTTTTGTAGGTACATGGTCTAAAACATGATATCCTAGACTAGTGATATGTGACTTTACCAATTTTTTTAATCTATTACCATCAGATTCTGGGACCAAGCGTAAATCCAACTCGGCAGTTGCCGAGGCAGGAACAATGGTCCGGGCTTCTTTTCCTATCCATCCTGAGCCTAACCCACGAATATTCAAACTGGGGTATTGTAAGGCTTCTTGGTAAAAGCTTCCTACTTTTTCAGCTGATTTAAATTGCAACTTTTCCGCAATGGCTTGATTGCTATCTGGAACGCTTTTTAAAATATTCTGCTCTTTTTCGCTAATAGTGATACCGTCATAATAACCTTTTATGGTTACACGGCCTTCGGTATCTTTCATTGAAGCTAATAATTGCGCCAATTGAAAACCCGGGTTAGGAGCATAATTACCGTAATGACCGCTATGTTGTGGTTTTATTGGGCCATATGTGATCAAAGAAAGTGTAGTGATACCGCGGCAACCATAAACGACTGTTGGTCTACCAGAAGAATGAACGGGGCCATCTGCAATTAATAAGAAATCTGCTTCTAATAGCTCTCGATATTCTTTTACCGCAGCCGGCAATGGTTTACTACTTTTTTCTTCTTCACCATCTAAAATTACTTTTACGTTAAAAGGCAATGTTTTTTTT
>CAYGUZ010000187.1:0-4656 GCA_964353215.1 uncultured Flavobacteriaceae bacterium | reverse complement strand
GTATACCCCCTGTACAATGTAACTCCGGTTTCCGCAAAGGGAATCGAAGTTATAGATGATAAGGGGCAAAAATATTTGGATTTTTATGGCGGACATGCTGTTATTTCAATTGGGCACTCGCATCCACATTATGTTCAGCGCTTAAAAGATCAGCTGGGTAAAATCGGATTTTACAGTAATTCCGTTCAAAACCCATTACAAAAAGAGCTTGCTCAAAAATTAGGTCTACTTTCAAAATGTGAGGATTACAACCTGTTTTTGTGCAATTCCGGAGCCGAGGCCAATGAAAATGCACTTAAAATGGCCTCTTTTCATACAAAAAAGTCTAAAGTTATCGCTTTTAAGAATGCTTTTCATGGCAGAACTTCGGCAGCGGTCGCTACTACGGATAACCAAAAAATAAATGCCCCTTTAAACCAGCAACAAAAGGTTACATTCCTTGATTTTGAAGATTTTACGGGTTTAGAAGGCGAACTAAAAACCGGCGACTATTGCGCTGTAATTTTAGAGGCCATACAAGGTGTAGGCGGTCTTGACGAACCGAGTTCAGAATTCTATCGGTTTATACAAGAGAAGTGTAAAGAAAACAATGTTTTGGTCATTGCAGATGAAGTACAATCGGGCTTTGGTCGCAGCGGTAAATTCTTTGGTTTTCAACATCATGGTATTCAGCCAGATCTTATCTCAATAGCGAAAGGAATGGGCAATGGCTTTCCTGTAGGTGGAATATTGATTCACGAATCCATTAAGGCATCCTACGGACTTTTAGGAACCACTTTTGGCGGCAATCATTTAGCCTGTGTTGCAACACTGGCCGTTTTAGAAGTTTTAGAACGTGAGAACTTAATCGAGAACGCATCAGCACTTGATTCTTATTTTAGAGAAATTGCAACTACGGTTCCCGAAGTAAAAAAAGTAAAGGGAAGAGGTTTAATGTTAGGGCTTGAATTTGATTTTGAAGTTGCAGATCTGAGAAAAAAATTAATCCACAATCAACATGTATTTACAGGTGGTTCGGCCAATAAAAAATTGCTCCGCTTTCTACCTGCCCTAAATATTACAAAAGAGCAAATCACTATTTTCTTCAATGCCCTCAAAGCAGAATTATAATGAAAAATTACCTTCATATCAGCGATTTAGAAAACCTGCAAAATGCGGTTAAAGAAGCTAATGCTTTAAAGCAAAATCCGTATCAATTTAAAGAATTGGGCAAACAAAAAACCATTTGCCTATTATTCTTCAATAACAGCCTCCGTACCCGTTTGAGCACGCAAAAAGCAGCTATGAATTTGGGGCTTGATACCATGGTCATGAATTTTGGAAGCGAGGGATGGCAATTGGAATATGAAGATGGAACTGTAATGGACCAAGGAAAATCAGAACATATTAAAGAAGCGGCACAAGTAGTTTCACAATTTGCCGACATCGTTGCAATTAGAGCATTTGCAGGTTTGGTCGACAAAGAAACAGATGAGGCCGAAATTGTTCTCAAAGGTTTTCAAAAATACGCTGGCATTCCCGTTGTGAATATGGAGAGTTCAGTGGGTCATCCGTTACAAGCCCTAGCCGATGCCATTACCTTAGAAGAGCATAAAACCGTAGAGAAACCAAAAATTGTATTGTCTTGGGCACCTCATCCTAAAGCCCTGCCCCATGCCGTGGCGAATTCTTTTGTAGAAATGATGAAACTGCAAGATGCCGAGTTTGTAATCACGCACCCTAAAGGTTATGAACTAAATCCTGAAATCACAAAGGATTGCAAAATTGTGCATAACCAAGAAAAAGCCTTAGAAAATGCGAACTTTGTGTACGTTAAAAACTGGAGCGGCTATAAAGATTATGGAAAAGTACTAACCCAAGATAAGAATTGGATGATGACGCTAGAAAAGCTTGGAAAGGCGAAATTTATGCATTGCCTTCCTGTCAGGAGAAATGTGGTGGTAGAAGATGCTGTTCTAGACAGTGACCAGAGTTTAGTTGTCGAACAGGCGAACAATAGAACCTATTCGGCCCAATTGGTTTTAAAAAGAATTTTAGAATATCTGAAGTAATGGCACAAAAAGGTAGATATATTGTACTTATTCTTTCACTCATTTTACTAATCGTCAATCTAATGATTATCGACTTTGAGGAATTTGAATGGAAAGATTCTTTTGGACCAATATCAAATGTTCTTTTGATGGCGGCAATGATTATATCTATAAAGCATTCCAAAAAAAAATGAGTAAATCTCTTTCTATCATAAAAATTGGTGGCAACATCATTGAGGATGAGCCAGAACTCTCAAAGTTCTTAGCTTTCTTTTCAAAGCTAGAGGGTTATAAAATTCTAGTTCATGGGGGCGGCAAAAAGGCAAATCATGTTTTAGAAAAAATGGGGATAAACCCTAAAATGGTGAATGGGAGAAGAATTACCGATCTAGAAAGCTTGGATGTGGCCATTATGGTTTACGGCGGGTTGACAAATAAAAAAATAGTAGCCCAACTTCAGGCCTTAAATTGTAATGCTATAGGAATGAGCGGTGCAGATGCCAATGCAATTCAAGCCCATAAACGACCTGTGAAAGAAATTGACTATGGCTTTGCCGGTGATATAGATGGGGTTTCAACCAATACGTTGAATTCCATTTTAGAATTAGGGCTTACACCTGTTTTTTGCGCATTGACCCATGACCAAAAAGGTCAACTATTAAATACCAATGCCGATACCATTGCATCGGAGTTAGCTATTGGAATGAGCAAAAATTTTGAAACGACACTTTATTATTGCTTTGAGTTAAAAGGCGTTCTGAGAGATTTTGAAGATAAAACTTCTGTCATTAAAAAAATTGATTCTGCTTCTTATGCAAATTTAATTTCCGATGGAATTATTGCAGACGGAATGCTCCCAAAAATGCATAACTGTTTTCATGCCCTAAATAATGGTGTCAAAGAAGTTAGAATGGGTAATTTAGCCCTATTCGAAAAAGAAAATACAAACTATACAAGATTAGTTTTATGACAATCGATAAAGATACTTTGGCACAAGAAGCCATCGCACTGCTAAAGCAATTGATTTCCATTCCTTCATTTTCGCAAGAAGAAGATAAAACTGCTGAAGCTATTGATGTTTGGCTCAAAAAATTTGGAGTAGAAACCAAACGCCAATACAATAATATTTATGCGTTCAACAAGTATTATGATGAAAGCAAACCCAATTTATTGCTTAACTCGCACCATGATACGGTTAAACCAAATTTGGCATATACCAAAGACCCATTCAATCCGCATGTGGAAGATGGAAAACTGTATGGTTTAGGAAGCAACGACGCCGGAGGCTGTCTGTGTTCGTTATTAGCGACTTTTGTCCATTTTTACGAACGAGATGATTTAAGCCATAATATAATTATGTCTGCCACTGCAGAAGAAGAAGATGCGGGTGAACTAAGTATTTCTGCTCTATTACCGATTTTGCCCAAAATCGAACTTGCCATAGTTGGAGAACCCACTTTAATGCAATTGGCAATTGCTGAAAAAGGACTTATTGTATATGATGGTAAGGTAAGCGGTACTCCTTCTCACGCCGCACATCCAAATGATAATAATTCTATTTACAATACCATTGAAGTTTTAGAGTGGTTTAAAAACTATCGTTTCCCAAAAGTTTCTAGTGTGCTCGGTCAAGTAAAAATGACCGTTACCCAAATTAAGGCCGGTTCACAGCATAACGTAGTTCCTGCCCATGTAGACTTGGTCATAGATACCAGGGTTAACGATTGTTATAGCAACGAACAAATAGATGCAATACTACAAAAAGAAGCGCCTTGCGAGCTAATACCTCGCTCATTGGACAAAAGTAGTTCAGCTATCGCTATTGATCACCCTCTGGTGCAATCAGGTATTGCGCTTGGGCGCGAAACCTATGGTTCACCGACCCTTTCTGACCAAACAGAATTAAGTTGCCAATCCCTTAAATTAGGCCCTGGGGATAGTACACGTTCGCATTCGGCTGATGAATTTATTTATGTAAAAGAAGTCGAAGAAGGGGTGCGGTTGTATATCGACATTTTGGAAGGGTTTTTAAAATAGTTAGCAGTTATAAGTTTTTAGCTCTAAGCATGTATAATTACAGTGATTTAAAAGTGTGGCAGAAAGCAATGAACTTGGTTGAGTTGGTATATAAAACCATAGGGCAGCTTCCAAATAAAGAAAAGTTTGGGTTAACAAGTCAAATCCGAAGAAGTGCAATCTCTATTCCAAGTAATATTGCTGAAAGAGCAGGGCGAAACCCAAAAAAATCATTTCGGCATTTTCTCGAAATTTCCAATGGTTCAGTTAATGAACTTAAAACCCAATTAGAAATTAGTAAACGATTGAATTATATTTCAAAAGAAGAATTAGACGCTATCTTGAATCTTTGCGGTGAAGTCCAAAAAAATGATGTATTCACTCATTAGAAAATATTCTAATCCCAAAGACTTATAACTTCAAACTAAAAACTTAGAACTATAAAAAATGAAACTCTGGGACAAAGGATTTAGTACCGACAAGAAAATAGACCACTTTACTGTCGGCAATGACCGTCAACTTGATTTGCACTTGGCAAAATATGATGTTGTCGCTTCAAAGGCACATGCTAAAATGTTAGGTAAGGTTGGTCTAATCAAAGATGAGGAAG
>CAYGUZ010000186.1:0-4663 GCA_964353215.1 uncultured Flavobacteriaceae bacterium | reverse complement strand
CTTTCTTATTTATTCCGTTCTTTTTGGCTATATGTTTCAAGTGGGTATTGAACTTGGTTGCAGCTACTTTGATTTTGTTGCAAACATTTAAATCTGCCTTTTTCATTTCGGGGAAGACGAAGTCGTCATTACCGCTTATGTACCTCTCTTAGTATTTCAGGATTTGCATGGCCTTAAGTGGAATCGTATTGCACAAAAAAAGCCTCTTCAAATTTGAAGAGGCTTTTTTACTAAACACGTAATAACTCAAAATGTTTTTGGTTAATAAGTCATCATATCAAGCCTACTAAGGCCAGTAAAGTTCCAATAGCTGTAATGGCCAAAACGCCATTAAGGGCAATAATTAGTAGTGATAGATATGAATCTACCCCATTTTTAAATGATAAATTTTCCATAATAAAACCTACTTAAATTATGATTCCTATTCAAGTTAGGTCTAATTATTACCTAAAAGATTAAATTTGTTGTAAAATCTTACAAATTTACGGTAAAAATCTTAATATTTGTGGTCAAGTAAGTTTTAAACCAAAAATATTGATGGTTGCCTTTATAATATTCCCAATAATTCTATGGCAATACATACAGGTATTGCTATTAAAATTGCGACTAAAGCGAAAATCATTAATCGCAGAAAGCCGTCTAAAAGACCAGTTCCCGTTGATGCTTTTTCTGACATAATCATATAGTTTGTCTTAATGTACATAATTATTCAGTACACTGTCTTAAAAATCAGCCTCTTATTCGATAAAAGGCTTGGTTTTATATGTGTTTGGTCAAGAATTTAAATTGTATTTCTACTTTTTGGTGCCCCTCATTTTTTTTGCCAAATCTTCTAAAGATACCCCTTTGGTTTCGGGCATCATGAAAATGACAAAAAGTAATTGTAATACCATCATCGCAGAAAAGAAAATAAAAATAGGCCAAGGATTTTCTTTAAAAATACCAATCTCACTATCTAAAAAGGTTGGGGTCAATAAGGTTATTAGGGCGGCGAATACCCAATGCGTGCCAGTACCCCAAGATTGCCCATAGGCCCTAACTTTATTGGGGAAGATTTCAGAAATAAACACCCAAATTACAGCACCTTGGCCAACGGCATGTGAGGCTATAAAAACCAAAATAAATATTAAAAGTAGTAAAGAACTTGCCCCGCTGTAAAAACACCAGCCTACCATGGCCAAACTTAAAATATATCCTATTGAGCCTATGTACATAAGTTGTTTTCTGCCCAGTTTATCGATTAGGGCGATACCTATAAAGGTGAAAACTAGGTTGATAACACCTATTGAAATAGAACTCAATAGCGATTCACCAGAGGCTAGCCCTGCCCGTTGTAGAATTTCGGGAGCATAGTACAATACAAAATTAATACCGGATAATTGATTAAAGAGCGCTATTAAAAAGGCCAGTAACAAAGGTTTATTGTATTTTCCTGCAAAGAGTTTTTCTTTTTGATTGGAAATAGAAGTCTCAAGCGATTTTTTCAATTCTGAGAGTCGCGTTATTGCAAGATCCTTTTCGATGCCGAGATTATGAAACGCATTTAGTATAGTGGAATCTTTACTTCCTTTTAAAGCCAACCATCTAGGGCTATTAGGTATTTTTAATACCATTAAAGTATAAATTAGTGCTGGTAAGCCTTCAATGCCCAGCATCCAACGCCATGCAGTATCTGTGGTGAAAATTAGACCGATGAGGTAGTTTGAGATAAAGGCAATAAGTATCCCAAAAACGATATTGAACTGGTACATGGCAGTAAGTCGGCCACGATTACTAGCTTTAGAAATTTCTGAAATATAAATTGGAGCAGCTACCGAAGAGGCACCAACACCAACACCACCTATAAATCTAAAAAATGAAAAACTATAAGGTTCTATAGCTAGAGCTGAACCTACTGCTGATAAAAAGTAGAGTATGCCTATCCAAAGTAAGGTCTTTTTACGCCCAATTTTATTACAGGGAATTCCTCCAAATATGGAGCCCAAAACTGTTCCCCAGAGCGCCATTGACATAATAAAAATGCCATGGAAAGTAAACGGGCTTTCTCCTAAAAACCAGTTCGTACCCCATAATTCTTTTATAGGTTGATTGGCGCCGCTAATAACAACGGTGTCAAAACCAAATAGAAAGCCTGCTAATGCTGCGGTAAGCGAGATTCTTAAAATACGTTTGTCCATGGTTGGTTAGTTTGTCTAAATCTAGCAAAAATTAAATTCTTGATTCAATATAATCTAGAAACTTATCAGTAGCTCCAGTGTTGCCCAGTACGTACTTCGAATTAATTTTACCTGTAGATTTCATTAGGTTTTCATTTATTAGCAAGCTATTGATGGCCATAAGAAATTCTACTTCGTTTTTTATGGATAGAATGCCTCTTTTGTCAACCAAATCTTCAGCCTCTTTAAAGTTTGCATAATTTGGACCAATGATTATTGGTATTCCAAATACGGCAGGTTCCAAGGTGTTGTGAAGTCCGGTTTTAAAACCACCCCCAACGTATGCAATATCAGCATAACTATAGATTTTCGTGAGCAGCCCAATGGTATCAATAATTAACACGGCGTAATGCTCTAAAGGCTTACTTTCTCTCTGCGAATAGTAGGCAGTTTTTTTAGTAAGACGTTCTGTTAGCCTTTTTAGGTGTTCATTTTTGATATTATGTGGTGCTATTACAAACTTGATGTCTTCTGAAGAATTGTTTATGAAATCGGCAATTATTTTTTCGTCTTCCGGCCAACTGCTTCCAACAACGACACAAAACTTATTTTGCTTAAAAGCATTCATGAAATCGAGCTCGTTGTTTTGATTTATAATTTCAGATACCCTATCAAATCGAGTGTCGCCACTAATCGTAACATTATCAAAACCGATTGAATTTAGAGCTTTTTTTGAGTTTGCATCTTGCACAAAGAAGTGGTCGAACGCTTTTAGGCTTTTTCGCATAAAGCTGCCATACCACTTAAAGTAGACCTGTTTTTTAGAAAATAATGCAGATACTAAAAATGTCGGCACTTTATTTTTCTTCAAGGTATTTAGATAATTTGGCCAAATTTCATACTTGATAAATAGGGCCATTTTTGGATTGACCAGTTTGATAAATCTTTTGGCATTGGTACTTGTGTCCAAAGGGAGATAGGTAACGATATCTGCAAGAGCGGAATTCTTTTTTACTTCATAGCCCGATGGTGAAAAAAATGTTAGTAACAGTTTATGGTTTGGATAAAGCCTTTTTAGCTTTTGAAGAATAGGAAGCCCTTGTTCGTATTCACCAAGAGATGCTACGTGCATCCAAATGACTTTGTCTGTAGAGGTGATGGAATTACTTAAATCTGAAAAGACATTTTTACGACCATCTATAAAAAGTTTGATTTTTGGTTTTATTGATGCTATCAGTTTTAGAAAAAACCAAGCTATACGAACCAAAAATGAATACAAGGCGTGCACAAAAATAAGTTTGTGCTAAAATACATTTCTTATGGCAATGAAGATTTACAGTGGCTTAATTTCTTAATTTTGTGGTCTAATTCGTTTAGATGAAAAAAATTCAGATGGTAGACCTTGGCGGTCAATACCAAGGAATAAAAGATCAGGTAAATTCATCAATATCAAATATCTTAGAATCTTCTGCATTTATAAATGGCCCAGAGGTTCACGCTTTTCAAAAAGAACTGGAAGATTATCTTGGGGTCAAACATGTAATTCCATGTGCCAATGGTACGGATGCCTTACAGATATGTATGATGGGCTTGGGTTTAAAGCCAGGTGATGAGGTTATTACCGCAGATTTTACATTTGCCGCTACTGTTGAAGTAATCGCTTTGTTGCAATTGACCCCAGTTTTAGTAGATGTAGAGCCAGATACTTTCAATATTTCTATCGATGCCATAGAAAAAGCCATTACACCCAAAACCAAGGCAATTGTTCCAGTGCATTTGTTTGGTCAGTGCGCAGATATGGATGCCATTATGGATTTGGCCAAAAAACATAACCTTTTTGTTATCGAAGATAATGCCCAAGGTATTGGTGCAAAACATACGTTTAAAGATGGCGCTAAAAAGATGTCAGGAACCATAGGTCATGTGGCTTCTACTTCTTTTTTCCCTTCAAAAAATTTAGGTTGTTACGGTGATGGTGGTGCAATATTTACCAATGATGATGATTTAGCCCATACCATTCGAGGTATTGTAAATCATGGTATGTACAAAAGGTACCATCATGATGTTGTTGGCGTAAATTCTAGATTAGACTCTATTCAGGCTGCGGTTTTACGGGCAAAGCTTCCGAAATTGAATAGTTATAACGCTAAAAGACGAAATGCTGCCAGAAAATATTCAGAAGCCTTTAAGAATCAAGAACACATTGTAGTGCCCAAAACCGTTAATAGTTGTGATGGTATTTGTGAAACCTGTGATTGTCATGTGTTTCATCAGTATACCCTAAAAATCACGAATGGTAAAAGGGATGCCTTAGTGCAACATTTAAATGATAATGGCGTGCCATGCGGTGTATACTATCCTATTCCACTACATAGTCAAAAAGCCTATGTTGATGAGCGTTATATCGAAACCAACTTTGCTGTAACGAATCAATTGGTTGAAGAAGTTATTTCTTTACCGATGCATACGGAGTTGGATGATGAACAGATAGGCCATATTACAACTAT
>CAYGUZ010000185.1:0-4703 GCA_964353215.1 uncultured Flavobacteriaceae bacterium | reverse complement strand
TACCCGTTGTTTCAAAATAGGGCTGAAAATTTTATGTTAAAATAGACGATATGAAGGATTTAAAGTCTTCAACGAATTCTATTTCGCATGATTAACTTGACTCCTCGTTCAGATTTCTAACGAAACACATCTTCATTTACTTCGCGATCTACTGTTATGGGTTTTGTACTTTAAACCAGGTTCTTTCAAAAGAAATGAGACTAACTATATAGTAGATTCAGCTTAAAAGAGTTCATTACCTTTGTGGTTCAATTTTTACCAATGAGTCAAAAAGTTCGGGTTCGTTTTGCCCCAAGTCCAACGGGGCCACTTCATATCGGTGGTGTTCGTATGGCATTATTCAATTATTTGTTTGCCAAAAAAAATGGCGGAGATTTTGTGTTGCGCATAGAAGACACAGACCAAAACCGTTATGTAGAAGGTGCCGAAGACTATATCATTGAAGCTTTGAACTGGTGCGGAATACCTTTTGACGAAGGCCCGGGAAAAGAAAAGCGTTTTGGCCCTTACCGCCAAAGTGAGCGAAAAGACCTATATAGCCAGTATGCCTTAGAATTGATAGAAAAAGGACATGCCTATTATGCCTTTGACACTTCTGAACGATTAGATTTTCACCGCAAAGATCATGAAGCCAAAGGCAAGACCTTTATTTATAATTGGCATAATCGCTTAAAGTTGAACAACTCCCTTTCGCTGTCTGCGGAGGACACAAAATCAAAACTGGATTCTGGTGAGCCCTACGTGATTCGTTTTAAGTCTCCACAAGATGAAAAATTGCATTTAAATGATATCATCCGTGGTGATATTGAAATCGACACGAATGTTTTAGATGATAAAATTCTCTTTAAAAGTGATGGCATGCCCACCTATCATTTAGCGAATATTGTCGATGACCACCTGATGGAAATTACCCACGTTATTCGTGGTGAAGAATGGTTGCCCTCTTTGGCATTACATCAGTTATTATATAATGCCTTTGGTTGGGATGCGCCAAAATTTGCACATCTACCATTGATTATGAAACCGACCGGAAAAGGGAAGTTGAGCAAGCGCGATGGTGAAAAAGGAGGCTTCCCTGTTTTTCCATTGTCTTGGAACGGGTCTGAAGGCTACCGAGAAGCAGGTTATTTTTCAGAAGCCGTCGTTAACTTTTTAGCGATGTTGGGCTGGAATCCTGGAACGGAAAAGGAGCTCTTCTCTCTTGAAGAACTTGTACAAGAATTTAGTTTAGAGCGTGTTAATAAATCTGGAGCTCGCTTTGACCCTGAAAAGACCAAATGGTATAATCATCAGTGGTTACAGCTCAAAAGCAACGCAGAATTGGCTGAATTGTTTAGTTCGGTGTTGGCCGAAAAAGAGATTTCTCACGGAGCTCGTAATGACAGCTATGTTGAAAAGGTAGTAGGATTGATAAGAGAAAGGGCAGACTTCCCCTCTGATTTTTGGGAATTGGGCAGCTACTTTTTTGAAGTGCCAAATACTTATGCCGAAAAACCGGTAAAAAAACAGTGGAAAGAAGATACCCCACAAATTTTGCAAGATGTGGCAAAAATTATTGAAAATACTTCCGATTTCACCTCTGAAAATTTAGAGACCAAAATCAAAGAATGGATAAGCTCTAATGAACTTTCCTTTGGTAAGGTCATGGGACCACTACGCTTGGTAATCGTGGGCGACTTAAAAGGCCCCCACCTCTTTGATATTTTGGCAATAATAGGTAAAGAAGCGTGTTTGGTTCGTATAGAGAACGCAATCAAAACTTTGGGCTAGGCAACTAATCCAAGTCCTCTAACAGTATCTCAAACTCGTACTTAAAAAACCGTTTTGAAGGTTCACTGGATTTCCAATCCCTTACATTGTAGATGTTTTTGCCAGGACTATCTTCCTTGTAAACTTTCAGCACTTCACCTGCTTGATTTTTAACAACAATGGAGTCAATACCAATAAATGAAGGCTCTAAATAGGTGCTGCCAATATCAAAACCTTCTTGAAAACGCTGTGTTTGATCAGGTGCTACCTGTAAAGTTGCATCCAATTCTACCGTTGCTGAAACAACGTCTATAATCAGGGTTTGGGAAGTTAGGTTCTCAATATCCGCTTCCATATCCGAAACTGGGTCACAGCCCAAAATGCTTAATGCTCCCAACAAAATTAAAGTAAGTCTTCTCATTTTCCCGTGTTTTATGTATAAACAATTTAAAAGTCCTTTACCCTAATCAAGAACCTGTTAAAAATATGTTAAATGTGAGGTTTTAGCTAAATCAAACTCAATGGATAACTTTAAAGATTCTGAAAGCACAAGTTCATGGTTCATCCAAATTACTATGAGGTTTTATAATTCATTTAAAACGACTACTTATCCAGCCGGTGTTTCTTATACTTTAAAATAAGTCCTTCAACGGCGCGAAACATCATTGGTTCGGCACGGGTTGTCCAATTAAGGGCACCATCTTTGTCCAATTCAGAATGACTTTCGGTGTCTACCGCCTTTGCATTTGAAGAAGATATAAGTGTTCCGCTTTTTAAGTCGTATATTCTAACTGATACAGAAGAACTATTGCTTGTTGTATAACCGGAACTGTGATTGTTAGTATAAAAGCTACTCGCATTATTAGATATAATTTCTCCTCTCACGTTGATTAAAAAATCAGAGTCAGAATTTCTATGTAGTTCCTTTAGCTCTGATGGACTGGGTTCAAACTTTATATCTGGTCCGACTAGTGAACTATTTCTCAAGGCAATTAAATCGATTAAAGAATCGCCCAATATTTTTTTAAACTCCTCGTAAGATTCTTCATATAGCTTTTTGCTATATCTGATTTTTGAATTGGACTGCACATTATTAAGAATCCATTTGCCCGTGCTAAAATCAAGCTCTTTTCCGGAATCAAACCCATAGGTATATTTTCCGCCAACACAAGATGAACCTAAAAACATTATCAAAATACCAATTACAAACATCCCGTTTTTAAGTCTCATATAAACTGTTCTATGTCTAACTCATTACTTTTTGCCAAATATATGGTCAACCAAGATAACAAATCTTCATATGTGCTAGGGTGCCCAAAAGTCATGCCATCTGCTATTTTGTAACAATTCTCTACTAAAAGCTACTAACCTATTACTCTCTTTTGTATTTTAAACACATAAACTAAAAACACTATTACTATGGGCAGTTATATTTGGATTCCTTTGGCATTTTTTATCGTTTTGACAATACTTTCGGGTGTATTTATTGTAAAACAGCAGACGGCTGTTATCATTGAGACCTTTGGTAAGTTTACCAGTGTGCGACAATCGGGTATTCAGTTTAAAATTCCTTTTGTGCAACGCATTGCGGCAAGGGTCGGTCTAAAGATTCAGCAATTGGATGTTATCATTGAAACCAAAACTTTGGATGACGTATTTGTAAAGCTTAAAGTTTCGGTACAATACGTAGTTATCAAGAGCAAAGTTTACGATGCCTTTTACCAGTTAGAGTATCCGCATGATCAAATTACCTCTTACGTATTTGACGTGGTACGTGCAGAAGTACCTAAAATGAAATTGGATGATGTCTTTGTAAAGAAAGATGATATCGCCATTGCGGTAAAAGGTGAATTACAAGATGCGATGTTAGAATACGGTTATGATATCATCAAGACCTTAGTGACCGATATTGACCCCGATGCACAAGTAAAGGAAGCGATGAATAGAATTAATGCCTCAGAACGCGAAAAGATAGCAGCGCAGTTTGAAGGTGATGCCGCACGTATTTTAATCGTTGAAAAAGCTAAGGCAGAAGCCGAAAGCAAACGTTTGCAAGGGCAGGGTATCGCAGACCAGCGTCGTGAAATTGCACGTGGTCTCGAAGAATCTGTTGAGGTATTGAACAAAGTTGGTATCAATTCTCAAGAAGCTTCGGCGCTAATTGTGGTAACGCAACATTATGATACTTTGCAATCAATTGGTGAGGAGACCAATACCAATTTAATTCTTTTACCAAATTCTCCTCAAGCAGGTAGTGATATGCTTAATAATATGGTAGCTTCTTTTACGGCAAGTAATATGATCGGGGAGCAAATGAAAAAAACGAATGTGCCCAAAAAGGACTAGTAAGCAGTAATTTCTTACTTCAATAAAGTAAAAATCCCAACTAAATAAACCAGTTGGGATTTTTTTATTCAACTACTACGAAAAAGAGCCTAGAAGGCCTATAGGCGTCTTTCTTATAAAAAACATATTGTTAGGTTTCTTTGTTTTAAAGCTTTGTAATATCGCGTACAACGAGCTCATTTTTAATAAGAAAAATCGATTGTTTTCGTTGCGAATATAAGCTGTTCTTATATTAGTTTTTCTGCTGGATTTTCGCCCAAGTATCTCTTAAGGTAACCGTTCTGTTGAAGACTAAATTTTCAGGCTTAGAATCGGTATCCACATTAAAATAGCCGAGACGTTGAAATTGAAATTTATCACCGATCTTGGCATTTTTGAGATTAGGTTCCAAATATCCGGTAATCGTTGTCAATGAATCCGGATTTACAAATTCCATAAAATCTTTGTCCTTATGTCCATCAGGGTTTTCGTCATTGAACAACCGATCATACAATCTTACCTCTGCGGTGATAGCATGTTTAATCGAAACCCAATGCAAGGTTCCCTTTACCTTCCGTAAACTTTCTTCTGTTCCACTACCGCTTTTACTCTTAGGGTCATAGGTGCAC
>CAYGUZ010000184.1:0-4715 GCA_964353215.1 uncultured Flavobacteriaceae bacterium | reverse complement strand
AAATATTCCAGACAATCCCTTGAACAAAAATCTTATGCTCGTACATGGCTATTAGTGCCCCAAGGGTCTTAGGGGTAAGTTTTTCTATTAATATGGTATTGGTAGGTTTATTCCCCTCAAATACTTTAAAGTTGGCCAACTCGTCAATGAACTCCTGATTTAGACCGCTTGACTTAAGCTCTGCCATTACTTCTTCGATTGTTTTTCCGTTCATCAATGCCTCAGTTTGAGCAAAGAAATTGGCCATTAGTTTGTTGTGATGACTTTTGTTTTCATGCAATGAATGCTTAAAGCCTATAAAATCTGAAGGAATCACTTTTGTTCCTTGATGTATTAATTGAAAAAAAGCGTGCTGCGAATTTGTGCCAGGTTCGCCCCAAATTATGGTCCCCGTTTGATAAGATATTTTATGCCCCTCGCGATCAACACTTTTGCCATTACTTTCCATAATGCCCTGTTGCAAGTACGCTGAAAAACGACTTAAATATTGGGTGTAAGGAATAATAGCTTCGGTTTCAGCACCATAAAAATTATTATACCAAATACTCAATAATGCAAGAATAACAGGAATATTTTCTTTGAAGTCAGCTTCTTTAAAATGGTCGTCCATTTCGTTAGCCCCGACCAAAAGTTCATCAAAGTTTTCATACCCAACAGCTAGAGCGATCGATAGCCCCACTGCGCTCCATAGCGAAAAACGCCCCCCTACCCAATCCCACATGGGGAAAACATTCTCTTGAGCGATACCAAATTCTTCGATTTTTTTGGTATTGGTGGATACTGCAGCAAAATGCAAAGCGATATCTTTTTGAGATGCGTGCTTTAAAAACCAATCTTTAATGGTGGTAGCATTGCTAAGCGTTTCTTGGGTAGTAAAAGTTTTAGAAACCACAACGAATAAGGTAGTCTCTGGGTTAAGTTCTTTAAGCACTTCATTTACGTGGTCACCATCAACATTACTCACAAAATGAAGTTTTAAATGATTCTTATAGAACTTAAGGGATTCTGTAACCATTGCCGGTCCAAGGTCTGAGCCCCCTATTCCAATGTTGACGACATCTGTAAAGGCTTTTCCGGTAAATCCTTTTCTCTTTCCAGATATAATCGCATCGCTAAAAGCTTTTATATGCCCTTTTACCTCAAAAACTTCGGGCATTACATTAACCCCATCGACCAAAACCGTATCTTCCTTTTTAGCCCTTAAAGCTGTATGCAAGACTGCTCTGTTTTCTGTTTGATTTATTTTTTCACCTTTGTAGTACCTATGAATTGCCTCTTTTAGTTGTACCTCATCGGCCAATTCTAATAACAGGGACATTGTTTCATCAGTGATTCTGTTTTTTGAAAAATCTACATAGAAATCTTTCCATTCAACGGCCAACTTTTTTGCTCTTACAGGGTCTTCAAGAAACAAGTCTTTTAAGTGTTTCTCTTTTGAGGTTTCAAAATGTGCAGCAAGTTTTGACCAGGCCTTAGTTGCCGTTGGGTTGATTTTGGGTAGTGTCATCTTGTTGGTTAAGTGTGATTAAATCTTGTTCTTGTTCTTTGGGTTCTTGATATTCAATACAATCTAACTGTGCCTTAATCGGTTCAATATATTCTAAATAAGCGGTTCGTAAAGAATCTACTATTGGATCAGCTGAGGGTAATTTTTCTCGAAGAGGGTCAACTTGCCTGCCATTTTTCCAAAAACGATAACAAACATGGGGACCACCTGTATTGCCTGTCATACCTACCCAACCAATTACATCGCCTTGCCTCACATATTCCCCTTTTTTTACCTTTTGAGCCTTCATATGCAAGTACTGTGTACTATAGGTTCCATTGTGTTTTATCTTAACATACTTGCCATTACCACCTCTTCTTCTAGACTCCGTGACCGTGCCATCTGCAGTAGCTACTATGGGCGTTCCAATTGCCGCTGCATAATCAGTGCCTTTATGAGGCCTAACTTTATAGCCATAATAAGCGATTCGTCTTCTTAAATTATATCTTGAAGACAAACGATAGTTAAATTTAATAGGTGCCTTTAAAAAAGTACTTCGAAGGTTATTTGCATCTTGGTCGTAATAATCTGTTAGGCTTTTTAAAGAATCTGCCACATAGGGAAATGCATAAATGGGCTTGCCCTTATGTTTAAAATAGGCTGCTTTTATAGGCCCAACGCCAGCATAGATAGAATCATTAATGTAACGCTCATCATAAATAATTTTGAACTGATCCCCTTTTTCTAGCCTAAAGAAGTCAATGGTCCAAGCATAAATATCGGCTAAATTCAGCGTTACATTATAGTCAACGCCTAGAGAATCCATGTCAAGGGACAGTGAATTTCTAATTTGTCCTGCTATTTCCCTTTCCTTATAACTTACCCTTCTTTTACTCCTATAGACTTTTGCCGAATCTTGTAAGTCAAAAACAGTATAATTTATCTTATCATTTTGATAAATGAATACTTGGGCCTTTTCTAAAGAATCTTTAGATTTTAAAATGAAATAGGGTTTGCCAACGTTAATCTTTCGAACATCGAAAGTATCTCTGAACTTTTCAGAAATGGTAATTACTTTTTCGTAATCTACATTGTTCTTTAGCATTAATTGACCAAAACTATCACCGTTTCTAACAGTATCTTGAACAATGCTGTACCCGTCAAAATCAAATCCGAACCGTTTTACTGCTGGTTTTTCAACAGGCATTTGCGCAATCTCTTGCTGCTGTTCGGGTTTATCTTCTTTACAGGATATAAATATGGCCAATGCCAAAATAGTGCCCCAATATTTATGCATTTAGGCTTTGTTTTTTGGATTAAAAATATGGTCTACCCACTGTTTGCCCCAGGTATTCAACTCCATTTCTGAATGCAAATTTGGGAAAAATATTATTTTCTGAAAACTTGGAGGCAAATACGCTTTCCAGTTAGTGCCCCCAGTGGCATCTACAGGTGCCTTATCTTTTTCTAAATAGCGATAAGCAGACCCCATGTGCATTAATGGCCAATTAACATTTGCATTCACATCTAGCTCTTTAAGCGCCGCTATTAATTCTGTATTTTCTTTTGATTTTAAAGGAAGATCAAGATATTTACTATAAATGGTAGTGCCCTTTACTTGGTTGGCAATTCTTAATAGTCTTGGGGTATATCTAAATTCGAACTGCTTCAATGTTAGGGTTTTTTCGCCGGTAGTAATATCGGTTGCGCCCTTTTTCCAATAGATATGTTCATATAATTGCTCAATAGAATTTGCAACAGAAAAATTAGCCCTTTGCGTGTGGTGCAGCAAATTTTCAAGAGGTGTAGCGTAAATCTCGATCATTCTGTATTGCACAGATTGAAAACCACTTGCAGGAAGCAGCGCCATTCGATAACGTAAAAATTGCTCACGGTCCATCCCCTTTATCATAATACTAAAAGAAGAGGTCAGTGCTTTGTAATAACTATTGATACGATGCACCTTGTTTATAAAAAACTCAAGGTCTTGCGACCTATCTTCTACCAGCTGCTGCTGTTCATGCAGAATAAGCTTGAAATACAGCTCGGTAATTTGATGGTACATGATGAAAATCTCCTCATCAGGAAAGTGTGTTTTGGGCACCTGAATACTTAGAAGCGTATCTAGATGAATATAGTCCCAATAGGTTAAATACCTTTGGTAGAGCAGACCGTCGAGGTAAGAGCTAAGGTCTTGTCCTGAATTTTTAAACTTTTCTTCAAGCTTGTTGATTTGGGACTCAATTAGCTCGTCTTTCTTCATTTAGTGATCACTTCATAATTATCTTGAACTGATTTTTGAGTCCATTATATCCATCTAAATCTGCTTTGATCGAGCCTACGGCCAAATCTGCCTTGATACGGATAGGAATCTTATTTAAATCGTTCGATACCCACAAAGTTAAGCTTTCTTGCTCTTTAAAAACCCTGCCTGATTGCACATAAGGCCTAAATTTTAAACAGTCTACTTTTCCATACTTGGTTTTGACCACTTCAGTGCCTAAAAATTTTAATCTGAACTTGTACATTCCGTCATCATCATACAACATATCGATACTGATACTTTGCCCAACTTTAAAGTCTTCAAGGTCATAATTTCTTCTAAGATAATATGAGGCCGAAATCAAATCTTGTACCTTGTGATTAATAGCAATATTGTAGTCTTTTTTATTCTTTTTATCTTCAAGTAAAGCCGAAGATTTATCGTAGTCAAAATTTATTTCGATATCTTTTGTATAACCCCCTTCATCTATTTTTCTCACAAAACGATAGGGTTTGCTATTATACTTGTCAAAATAGCTTTCGTACCTATCATCAACCTTAAAAAACCATCTTGCCATACCAGTAGTTCTACCTTTGCCCACAGCATGATAAACCGGTGTTCCATTCAAGTTTTCTGAAGTAAGTTTTAGCGTGGCAAAGCTTGCGTTAAAAATTCCGTAGTGAATTCTAAACTTCAACCACTCCCCGGCTCCATAGGCAGGTTTCTGTTGTGCTGATACACCCAGCATCAAAAATGAAATAATGAGGAAAGTAAGTTTTTTCATAGCAAATAAACTAACATTAAAAATACTATATAAAATGGCTTTATTCGCACATTTACTTTTACTAAAACAAAAGTTATTCCAAAGTATTGTACAAAAAAAAGCCCTGATGCTTACATCAGGGCTTTCTCTAAATAACCAACCAAACTTTAAATTATGAAAAACCAATACTTAAAGTTAAAAGG